>JAFCBW010000021.1 GCA_017610525.1 Candidatus Nanohalarchaeota archaeon
CAATATCAGGCGCGTAAGTGATTTTTGTTCCTCATCAAACATCTCATGCCAGGAAAGAACATCATCTCCCTCATCAACAAAACAGAAACTCTCATCTTCAGAATCTTTTATTTTTGTTGACATGTCCCCTGCATTAGCAGCAAAGTATTTTTCAAAAAGATGTTTCCAGCGCACAGGAACATCCCAATCACTCTGATCCTTCTTATATTGTGCGCGCTTTGCCTTGAGGTATGCCGTCAGGATCTTAAAACCCAAATTCGTCTTTCCGGTCCTTCTGGATCCATATATGATTACGAATGTGTCGCTGTTCTTCTGTTTCTGTCGTGCAAGAACAATCTTAATGAAGTTCGTAATGCAGAAAACATGTTCTCCTCTCATATATTAGCATCCAACTCCAGGCCTTCTTCATCAAGCATCTTTTCCATGCCCTTTTTTTTATTCTTTGATAATGATATCCTGAGTCCGCATTGTACGGCATAATCCCCCGCTTCAACCAGGATTGTTCTCAATTCAGATAAGAGTACAGGTAGATTACTTATTTGCTCATATTCTCTTGATTGTTTCCTTTCTGTCGTGATCGTTAATTTATATTTCAGTACCGCGGCACGTACTTCTTTGTTCTCGAGATTTCCATGAAGTACCAGGCCGATCTGATCTAAGTCTGTAAGAAATTTATCCCTTTTTTCTTTGAGCTCTTGCTTTAGCGGTATGGAGCACACATAGTCATTTATGATCCCGTATAATGTTTTTATGTTTTCCATTGTGGGATTTGAGTATGCGAGTCCAAGGTGGTCTGTGGCAGTATGATATTTTTTACTCAAAACATACTTTTCATACTCTTTTGTCTTCCATGCCTCGCTTACGAGGTCCGTTTCTTCTTTATCTACAGTAATCACCACACCATGACTCACACACGCAGATGGAGAGAGGTTATCTTAATGATATAATACTCTAAACCTGCGAAAGATTTATAACCCTTTCGCAGGTTTTATATGTTATTCATGGAGAATACATCTAGTTCATATCCCGCTCAACAACAGCAAATGCCTCAATTCCAGACAACACCCCCACTTCTGAATATGATTGACTGGCTGCTTGAACTCCCATCTGTGCCGTTATCATTGAAAAATCAATTTTTTATGTTGTGGGAGTTACCTGTTTTTTCAAATCTTGACGCAATGGATATACAAAGATTACTTCTAAAATTCAAGGAGTGGACTATCCTTTTTAAGTGGTATATTCCAGATCGGTGTTGGTGTAATGTTCAATCATTTTCTGATACTGTAAAAGTAAACTCTCAGTCTAGTAAAACAGTCAAGTTAGAGATGGATCTTAACATGCTTTTCAATCTTTTATATCAGGCGTATTATATGCAACTCACCCGTGGAAAAAATGGTTTTACTGTTCGTGAAATGACATCGGTACGGCAAATCATTAAGGGTGAGAATGAAGAGGAGAAAAAGAAAAAATGGACATTATTTTAGGTGATAGACTATGTTGGTGAATATTGCGTTTTGTGTTGTGGGTGTGCTTTTTGGGTATATTGCGTATGATATGAAATTAAGAAAAAGAAAAGGATTGCAGCTTCTTGTTTCTGCGGTACTTAAAAACAGGCCCATTGTCTTTCTTGAAACGAAAACAACAACATACATACAGCCGATAATCAAGACATTTCATAATATCGGGATTACAGAGAATAAGGAACTTGTGATCATTCCGCCGGCAACATTGAAAGTATGCCCGACTCTAAGGGTGCAGATAGGACATGGTGATTTATACCGTTCTATTCTAGTGCCGTCCGAGGTACCGAAATTCAGGGATATGCTCGCTAAAGAGCAGGGATGGAGTAATGATGAAATAGCGGACTTTTTTGAGAAGATAATGACGATTCCAAAATCAGAGCTTAAAGCTACCTTGGAAGAGGATGAGGTTAAATCTACACTGAATGTTGCGGTTAAGGATTCAAAGAAAAAGGATACAAAATATGATGTATATAAACTTGTGCCCTCTACAGTCCAGGATTTTATTTATAGTGGTCTTAATCGCGTATCTATATTTGATATGTTGAAAAATCTGGTTGATCAGCGTGAGCTTGAGAAGTTAGGGCAGAAGAATTGGTTTGCAATCGCGATGGCAATTTTCATAGTATTAATGGGCCTTGGAGTTGTTGTGTCGATGGTATTGCCTGCTATCGGGCCGTTCCTAACTGCATCTACAGATGTTGCGAATATAATCCCGCCGCAGAGGATAGGATAGTCTATGGATAAATGTGAAGATCTATTGGTGGGTTTTATGCTCTTGGCTCTTCTGTTAGGGGCAGTCATCTATTTTGTGAATGCGGATGCTGCATTTTACTGTGAGAATTATTGTGAGGTGCAGGATCTAAATTTTTCCGGGTATACTCCTGGAAATTGTGAGTGTATGACTATTGGATTAATCCCTCAGTCTATGGGCGGCTTTATAAATCTTTCGGTAGTATATGGTTAGGCATGCAACTACTCGATAAGCTAAAACACACCCGAGGTAGAAAAGGAGAATCAGTATATAATGCAGCACTTGGTGTTGTATCCGTGCTTGTTCTGTTATTTGTAGCGCTATTTTTGATCCAGCAAGTAACAGGTGTAACATCAATCGACAACACAAGCGCACTATACTCAACGTATACAGCTTTGACAACAAGCGTTGGAACAGTATATACTGTGTTAATACTCGTCATCATCATTGTGCTGATGGGTCTTGCTCTCCGTGCCATGGGTGGATTTGGTGGAAAAGACGGTGCCGGCGGAGCACAGGTTTAAAGCCTATCTGCTGACACATAAGCCCCCCTTCGGGGCTTCATTTTTCTTTTTTTCTTTTTGAGATAGTTTTAAAAGTCTTTCGGAGGTTCTCTATACATTTGATAAGATGAATTTATACGATAATGCTGTGGTTGTAGTTTCTGTTGTTGTTTTGCTATTTTTTGGAATATATGCGACATCTATTATTTCGGATTCGTTGTTCCCTGAGAGTTCGCTATATGATTTTTCTTATGCCACTTTGACAAATTCAACATCACAGCAGATTAATACCACCCTAAATGCTTCTTATAGTTTTGATATTGGAACTTTTGCGGATGATATAGAGGGGGCGACTCCGCGTAAGGAAATCACAACTTCTGTCCTGAACACAAACACATCTGCGCAAAGTGTTACGGTGTATCTTAATGATGCTTCTATTGGCTCGTTTTCTGCTGCGGGAAGTACCACAACAACACATACTTTCAGTTCTGTGGGCTGGGTTGAGAGCGCACAGAATAATGTTACTTACGAGGTTGGATGATGATGATTACGAAAATTATTGGGAGTGCAAATCTGACGCACTGCTCTGTGGAGAAATAATGGAGAAGGTGTTGTTTTATGAATGTTAAGAAAATTATTATTTTGGCTAGTATGTTTTTGATAGTATGCGCAGCGTGGACGTATGCAGACACATATCACTATTCCGACAGGATCGAGATTGACGGGAATCCAGTAATGGTGTCTGGGAGCCCGTGGACAGATTCGCAGAACGCAGATGGGAATGATTTGACAAACGTATCTACTTTCCGACATGTATCTGAGCAGGGCAAAGTATTGAATCTTAACTTTAATAATCGTAGTATTCTGAATCAAGTACTCGACAGTTCAGGATATAATTTTCATGCTAACAAATATACTGGAACCGCTAATGAACCAATATATCACTCTACAGGAGGGTTTAATAATGGCGGGTATTATGAGTTTGATGGTTCAGCAGATTATATGTATATTGATGATTCAGACTATCTTGATTTTACAACTGCATTTTCAATTGAGTTATGGATAAGAACTAGCACGTCTGGTACGGGTGGACTAATATCGAAAATGGATACTAACGATAATGCATATTTACTAGTGAAATCTTCTGAGAATTATGCTAATTTATATGTAGCAAATACAAGTAGTGCATGGCAGTCACATATTCTAGGAACAACACCACTAAATGATGGAAATTGGCATCATATTATTGGTGTGTATAATGAAACAAATCCATTGAAGTTATATGTTGATGGCGTTAGTGAAGGCGCAATAACGGGTGATGAACCAGCAACAATCAGAGTAAATACACAGGTAATAAGAATAGGTAAATATTCTAATGTAGAATATGGTGGAGACATGGATGAAGTGGTAATCTATAATCGGGCATTATCGGAAGATGAAGCAATAAGAAAGTATAATCAATGGACAGAGGGATATGATGCGTTTGTATATCAGCAAGACATAAAAGTAAACTTAACAGGAATATTCCCTCAACATGATTTCTACATTTTATCTAATCAGAAGTTATGTTGGAATGATGACTGTACGGCTTACGAATATTGGAATGGTACTCATAAACTAGAGGTATATCCATGAAAATGATAATTCCGTTTTTATTCGTAATTACGTGTATGTTAAGTGTCGGCTATGGACTGCCAGTTGATTTCAGTAGATTATCTATTGTTGGAGATTATCATTTTAATTATGATTTTTTATATGACAATAGTACAATGGCTTATGATTTTTCTGGAAACTCAAATAAGTGCATTTTAAAAGAAATGAATGAGGGGCTTGATAATGGCAGTTCTGGACGGATAAGTTCTGGAAAATATGGAAAAGCGATTGAGTATGATGGTTCCAATGATTATCTTGATTGTGGGAATGATGCAAGTTTAGATACTTCTGTTAGTGGATATAATTATTATAATCAAACAAATGTAGGTATTATTCTGGATGAGACACAACATTCTGGAACGACATCTCCGCATACGGCTTCGGTAGTAAGACCAAATGCAACAGGAAAATATGACGGACATACATATTGGATTTACGTTGGTGAGCAAGGTAATGGGAATATTGATTTATGGTATGCCGAAAATCTAACAAATGCAAGTGACTGGACAACGTATGGTTCAAATCCAATAATCAGTGGAAATGAAGCAAGATGGGCTACTGTTTTATATGAAAATAATGAGTTCTGGATGGTACACACATTAGAATATGCATCTGGAGGATATTCGGTGATGAAGAACTCCTCTGATGGAATAACATTTAATGTATATGATAATGTTACAAATGACTTTACTGATGTTCAAGGTAGAGGTTATTTCAATCCATTCTTACTAAAAGGACACGATGATGTGTTTCACTTGATGTTTCAATATGATGACGGTTCTGTAGAACAGACACATATTCGTAGTTCGTCAACAATACAGGGACTTGTAGGTGCAAGTACAACTACAATCGGACAAACAACAGAAGGAATTTATTCAAAAGCACCAAGCATGTTTTATAGGGATAATCTTTATTGGCTGCTTACAGAAGGAGACCATGACTCAAATTGGAACACTTATGCCTATTATAATACAGAACCAAATACATCTTCATTTTTAGAGAGTGTTGATAGTTCGATACTAACAGATAATACGGCATGTCCATTTCCATATATTGAAGGCGATATACTGTATGATTTTGTTTGTTATGAAGAAGGTGGAAGCACATGGAAACTGGCATTGCATACTTCTGACTTGACAGAATCATTGACAGAATATACCGATTCAACAAATGATTTAACTGTTGAAGCGTGGATTAAAACATCTATGGGTGGTAGTGGAGGAATAATATCAAAAGATTCCGGTAATGGTTTGGACAAAACATGGTTGCTATATAAAGCTTCTGGTTCAGATTCGATTGTATTCTATGTTACTAATTCTACAGAAAGTTGGTCGGCACAAATAGAGGGTACGACTACGGTTCATGATGGAAATTGGCATTATATTGTTGGGGTTTATCAGTCACCAAATACCCTTAAATTATATATCGATGGAACAGAGGAAGGAAGTCTTGTTGGGACAGTACCTCCTAAGATTAGAAAGAATGAAGAATCTTTGGTTATTGGTAAGTGGATGACGAGTGAGTTTGATGGAATAATTGATGAAGCTGGCGTTTGGAATCGTGCGTTTTCTGATGCAGAAGTATTGGAAAGATATAATGAACGTCTGTGTATTGAAACTAATCCGTCTGTAAATTGTTCATATACAACAATTCAATATGGCTCTGAATTGTATCTTGACAATGTAACTTACACGGCACAGACGATACACTACAAGAATATTACAATAATAAGATGAGTGCGAATCTCATTGAGAGGTTTGAGGATCATAATAAACGGCCTGGCTGACGAAGCTCCAAAAGAGCAAGGATGAAGCCAACTATAGGCCAAAGAGAAGATTGATATGAGAAAAACGATAACGATTGGGACTATGATGATGTTTCTAGTCCTGGCTGCGAGCTGCGCGCATGCCTCCGTCACTTTCGGACCAACAGATACTTTTGTCACTCTGGATGGGCGTTTCAACTACACATTCGCCACAACAATGAGCTTCTCACAATCAGGAGTATTTGATGATGGGATCATGCTGAACTATGAAAACCTATCTTTCATTCCCCATGGGACCGGGACTGGTACCGGAACAATCAATCAATGGACCAACGCTATGCGAGATATCACAATATGCACCAACGACTCCAATGTAAATATGAGCTTCGTGAATCTTACGGCAAGCTCCGATATCTACATAGTTGAGGATAATACCTGGTACTTAGATGTGACCGATAGCACAAACTACACGTTCAATGCAACATCCGGGTGTAAGCAGGTATTGATCTATGACATCAAGACAGAAATCTCATCATCAACAGCAGTGTATCCATCATCAAAAACAGGAAATGTATTTAATAATATTATCGGCTCGCTAAATACGGGGACAGGAACAGTGTATAATGTGATTATTGTTGTTGTCATTCTAGTGTTGATGGGTATTGCATTAGCATATATGAAAACATACTCGAATGATGGCGTTACAACATCAATATAAGTCCGGGATATAGTGCGGGGTGAATATCATGGTAACATCTAAATATGAAGTCAAGCCCGGATCATCAATGTCAAATGAAGAGGCAAAGGATCAGGGATATAGATATTCTGAAAAGTATAATACTTACAGCAAAAGAGTCCCGAAAAGTACCTCTTCTGTCGCGCCTGCGGTCACACCGCAGGGACGCGGCAGTTCTGCATCTTCTCCCGCACCTTCTACATCAAAGGCCGCAGCTCAACCACAGTATGAGCTGGATACAAAGCCGCTCAATTCAATGACTGCTAAAGAAGCAGAGGATGAGGGATATTCGCGTAGCGGTGCTGTTGGGTATTACCGCATTCCTGCCACGCGAAAGAATATCATCAAGGCACAAAAACATTACACTGTGCAGAGGGACAGGGTTGCCAGATTATTATCTGATGAGATGAAATCAGGTGGTGACGGGAAAAAGTATTATATCGGGAACGAAGAAGCAACCCGTATGCAGTACCTGAATTATCTTGCTGAGAATAAACAAAGGATGTCTCAGGAGATTAAGAGTTTGGGTGATATTGAAGTTGCACAGGCAGTACATTCCCGGGCGATTCGTAAGCCTATAAAAAATGTGATTGCGGATAGAAAGATTCAGGTGATGACACCGGAAGCTCTCAAGAAGTTAGGGAGAGAGTCTGAGATCCATGGAAAACACAGGGATATTATTGAGCAGGTGAATATTGGATCTGTGCTGATGCAGGGGACTGTCACTAAACCATATATCCCGAGGGAGAAAGTTGTGAAAGAGTATGGTGTTCATAGAGAGAGAAAACAGATAATCCCGGAAGGAGAGTATGTTGCTGTGACTCCTGAAGGTAAGGAAGTGCGGTTGAGTGGATTTTCTCAGCGAAGTATCAAAAGATCAAAAGCATTGTCTCAAAAAGCAGTAGATGTGGATGAATATATCGATAAGGTCATTACTGCTCCACGCTTAACAGTAGCTCATAAATTAGGGAGAGGTGTAGTGAAAACATTACCTGATTTTGTTATTGGTTCTGCTGCGGCTGTGGCCGCGTTACCTGCATTCATTGAAACATCAATCAAAGCGCCATCATCCACAATTGCGGGAGCGAAAAAAGGACTTACAGAAATGGGCCCGGCAATGTATGAACATGCAACAACAAAACCCGCAGAATTTATTGGTGGTGTTGTGGGTATGGCTCTGGGTGGAAAATTAGCCGGAAAGGCTGCCGGGAAAGTTGGGGGAAAGATAAAAGCGAAAGTTGCGGCCCCGGAATCAAAGGTAACTGGGTTCAAAACAATGGAGCCCGAGGTCCTGAAAATACAGAATGGAAATGTCAAGTTCTCTGGCGGGTATGAGGGTGTTCTTGAAACTACAACCAAAATAAAGAAAGCGCTTAGAAAACCGCCAGTTCAGGAAACTGTCGGAATTTCTGTGGAAGGCGGCGGGAAGATGACACCAAAAGCATTTGATATTGATTTTGCAACTCGGGTCGGTCAGGAGAGTATTGCGCCGTCTAAAATTACCGGGAAAAGCAAGACCGTCTCAAGAAAAACAGATGCAGTACATTCTATTGAGAAACCGCTTGAGGGAAAAAAGAGTGTTGAGCTTGGAAGGGAAACCATCAAGACAGATATGAAAATCTATCCAGGGGAATATACTGACACCGCCGCGGTAATCAAAGGCAAAAGCGGCCATAAAAAAACAGCTATCTCAAAGATGCAATTTCTAAGGGAAACTAAAACAAGACATGTAGGAAAAGTTAGGGTCACAGAGGAGACAGTGCGACACAAAACAAGAGTCGTAGATGATGCACTCAATCAACAGTTTCTGCCTGAAGGCCACATTAAGATCCAGACCGTTGAAGTTGGGGCAACAAAACATGTAAGGGGCAGGTCAACAGCGCAGAGGGGCGGGATTACGTCGGGCTTTGATGCAACGCACAGGCCTGCGCAGATTACCCGGGCAATGGTCCCGGAAAAAAATATAATGAAGCCGCTCACTTTTGATGTGGGTGTAGGAAAAGGTACGGCCCAGAGTGTGAAGCATTTTGATATTGCGAAAGATGCACCGACAACCTCGAAGGGTACGGGGTCAGCAATAAGGCAGATTGAAGTTGGAAAAGGAATAAAGCAGAGAATGAGAGATGTTGAAATCTATGATACTTATGAGACACATACGCCAATGGTGCGGCAGGCTCATGGCGTTCATGAAGCAGGGCAGACAGCTGCAAGGATGAGACTCACGGAGGTTGTCACTCAAAAGAATATACAGGCTACAGGCAGAATGAGGATGAACGCACGAAGAACAGAAAGAGCAGGGCAGAGTATTGGAATTATGAGCGGTGTGATTAGTGGAGTCAGAGATAGGATGAGAGATGTAACCATGGGAGGAACTGCACAGAGGCAAAGAGATAGACCACAGACCGGAAAGCATTATGTACCTGGCCTGTTACCTGAACTGCCTGTTTTTATGCAGCAGAGGCAAAGAGATCTTACAATACAACATGCAGACTCAATCACAATGCAGATACCCAAACAGATACAGACTACAATACAAAAGCCAAAAGTACCACCAGAAATTATAATGAGTAATATCCCGCCGCCGCCCATCGTAGATCCCAGAATACATAAACCAAAAATACCACTGATAGGTTTTGGTGGCGGCTCTGGAACTTCACTAACATCACAGAGGAAAGGACTACGCACGCAACTGAAAGTGATTAAGCATAATATTGCAGATATTCAGAAGTTGATATGATGGCTGTAGATATAGCGCGACTGATGCTGTCTGGATTGATATTGATATTTCTAGTTTTAATGGTGTTTATGGTGGCTGTAACTATGATTGGTGGTTTTGTGCAACCTCTCACGGATAGCCTGAATACGGACCAGACCGTAGGACTGACAGGTGAAAAATACACAGAGCTCAGTGATAGGTTATGGTGGTATACAAAGTGGTGTTTCAAACTTGTGATAGCCTTTGTAATATTTATCGTCGGGTACAAGATGTTGTATGACAAAGAGGAGACGAGTGTCTATTACGGTGAACGGTGACTGAAATGGGAATGTATGATCTTGTGATTGGTGTTGTGATTATACTTGTGATAGGTATCGTTTGGACAATATTAGGATATGAGCTCAATACAACGGCGGATGTCATGAAACAAATAATCCCTGCAACCATCAATAATGAAACTGTGAATGTAACTGCTGTAACTGATGAGATTGAGGTTGCGCAGAATGTGTATTATGTCTGGTATTTCATAATTGCGGTCCTGGTGTTTGTGTGGGTAATCAAAAAGAGTTCGAGGGAGCAGAATGTTTAAGAAAAAGAGATTAATCATTTTTGGATTATTATTCTGTTTGAGTATGATTTCTGTAGTTGAAGCCACGACGCACATCTATCAAGAGAATGCAAATAGTACTGCTTGTGTAGGTACATGGCATCCATCGTATCCATGCAGTAATCTATTCAATGGTAATTGGAACACTCTCGCTTCATGCAATACGGGCGAAACATGCTATGCCTATGCTAATTATTCTGCTCCGGATGACTATTACCCTAACTTTTGGAAAATAAGTTCGAGATATGGTGTACTAATCAATCAATCTGTTTATAATTCTTGTGAGATTGCGCAAATACAATTTAGGATGATCAGTTATCTTGGTGAGGGTCCTGCGTCATCTGCTAAGTGGGATTGTTGGACAGGTACAATATGGCACAATCTATATACAGATAGTGGTGCTGCGGCTCTGCGTGAAGAAGCAATATGGTTTGGTCTATATGGGGGGATGCATGTATCTATATACGATAATGATACGGGAAATGATATGATTAATTGGACAATATATATTCAAAATGCCACTACAGATTATGAAAAAGTAGAAAATAACAACCCCTCATACTTTCTATGGTCAGATATACCCCAAGGAGAAATCAATATAACAATATCAGATGGATCGGACAGTCTATATTATCTCAATACAACAGCAAATCTCACAAACAATGAAACGGAATATTATCATCTAAATCTGAGCATGAGACAAATTGCTGAAAATCCAATAACAATCACATCATCATCAGGAATTAGTTTGTTGGATGGAGATACAACAACAGTTTCCTGCTCGGCTGCTGAAGGATCTCCGCAAATGTCTATCAATGGGATTAATGTATCATTATCGTACACGCTTACTGTTGCGGAGGGATTGTATGTTGTTTTTTGTGAGGTTGATGAAACAGAAAATTACAGACCAACAAATGAAACACTGACAATCACAGTGAATCCATTAGTTGCATGCACAAATAACAACACATTTACATTCAGAAAAACAATAACACCGGAATCAAATCTTACTACTTTGAATTTCACTGATGTTGTACCTACGCATTATGTGAAGAGCGATCTATCTGATGTGTATGTTCCCGGGACAAACAACACCTGGCTAAATTTCACCGATGGGTATTATGTGATTGTCAATAATTTTCACCGATGGGTATTATGTGATTGTCAATAATACGGGCATGTCATCTATTGATGTGTATTTTGGAAATTATTTTGCAAACCGTACCTACAGTACACACGCGCTCTCCGATAATGTTTCCTTGATTGAAGGACACACACAGATCAATCCTGCAGCAGTATATACGCTGAGGGATGAGCTCAATGGAGCGGAGCTGTTCCCGCCGGGCGCAACACTGACAAGCATAATCCAATGCTCGCAGGGAGAATCATATATCCCAATAAATGGGAATGATACAAAATTCCTGATAGCAAGCAATGACTATATCACGAAGGCATTACTTAGGGTGTCTTATACTGCGGATTCATATTATTCGCGGCAGTTCTATCCATCAGAGCAGGATATGTTGTTGTTGAATTTCTATCTTGCAGATGCGTATGTGAATGCGATTGACCGGATTGATTTTAAGATGTTGGATAGTGATCAGTACAGCTCAAAACTACAGGCATATAAAACAGTAGCAGATACTAGTGTTGTGATAACAGAGGGATACTTTGATGTGTCGAGATATTATTCAGCGTACCTTTTAGAGGATTCAGATTATTATCTGAGGGCCGTTGAAGCAGGCGGCACGATAACGGAATATGGGAGGATTACTGTTGTAGAGCCTGCAGTAAAGGAGATAGGGCTTGCAAGCATGCAGCTCAATCCGGAGAGTGTTTTGATAGCAAGTAAGATTACTATGAATGCTTGGGCCAATGATGGGCGTACGAGCTTGTATGTTGTGTATGAGGATCTGATGAACCAGACAGATGATTTGAATATTACTGTGTATCATGAGAATGGCACTGTGTTTCAGAATGATCATTATGTGGATACAAACAGCGTGACGCTTGAGTATAATATCACTGACTTTTCAAATGATACTTTCACTGTGTCTTTTTCTGTTGAGCATGAGACATTCGGAAATTCTCCGGTGACTTATTTTATGTCTGTGAGCACTTCGACAATGTGGAATCTTGGAGTGAGCTCTTACGTGTATACGTTTATTTCATTGATTACGATTGTGTTGGTTGGGGGAATTACAACCCGGAAGAGTATGCTTGCAGGAGTGATTATGTTTATTTCCATGATCCTGATTTTAAGGGCGATAGGATGGTTGAGTGTGATGAGTGATGTGTCTATAGTGTTTGTGATTTTACTATGTGTAATCGGTCTATTTGTATGGATCAAGCAGGGGGGGGAATGATGCGAGCGATACAGATTGCCCTTTTGCTTTTGTGTATACAGGTAGGGCTCGGGTTGGTTGCTGAAAGCGGTATGTTTAACGGCGTGTATTATGAGAGTGAAATTACGGATTATAGTGTAGGGGACAACCCCCTGCAGAGTGAGAGTGAACAGGTGCAGGCCAGTATTTCAGGCTTGCAGAGTATGTGGAATATTATAAGTTGGGATTGGATAACGCGGTTTTTTGAGCCGTGGTATAGTAATAATGTGGGTGTGAAAGGATTGATTGACCATGTGCTCTTATTCTTGAGGAGCCTGACGGGATTGATTGTGGTTGTTGCACTTGTAGAGTTTGTGAGGAACAGATCTAATATACTGGGATGATTGATATGACACAGCTAATTGAAACATTGTATGGATATCTGATTGATGGAAATCTCAGGCAGTTTTGGATACAGCTGCTAAATTATTATTTCCCTTACGCATTGTTTTTCTGGATGGTTGGCGCGGTGATATTTGGGATAGTTCATATGAAGACGCAGAATATGGCGTATAGTGGTGCTGTAGTTGCGATGTACCTGACGTTAATATCAAGTTCGGGTTTTGTTGTGAACGCATACTCTGAGATGATTATGAGGATGGTCGGGCTTTTCATTGGCCTGATTGCAGGATATTACATTTATAGATCGTGGAAAGGGTGAGTTGATGAAAGACAATAAACATATTAGGCTTGAGCTGGCAACGGGTACGGTTTTGAAGATTCCGAGATTTCCTGTTGTAAAAATTACGGTGCCCTCGGTCCGTGTCGGTAAGACCGGATTAAGAAGGCTTGTGATGAATGTCCCGGGACCAATAATTCAAAGAAGGAAAAGGAGGGGATAACGTGGCAAAAAAGAAAACCGGACGTAAAGCGAGAAAGAAGAAGTAAGAGTGATTGCATTGATTCCGAAACGCAGAACTACACCAAGGCCGCAGTCATGGCATACACTCCAGGAAAGGAGAATGATAGTAAGGCATGGCGGCAGGCCATTGGTGAAGTCCGGGACAGATGGGGTATTGAATGGCAGGCCTGTTGAGGTTCGGAGTGTACGGAAAGGTAAGCGGTACAGGATTCAGAAAGATACACACCGCGAACTCGTAAAACATAGGGGGTCATATATCTTTGTGAATGGCAGGGGGCAGAGTAAGGTTGTTCCGGCTGCAAAGGTGAGTCAGCTGATAGGGTTTGGCAAGTGGCTTAAGGATCGCGTGTATCCGCATAAGTTCTTGAAGACAAAGCAGGTCTGGTAAAAATATATAAAGAAAAAAAATAAAAGAAGTAGTGGTTACGGTCCCCCTTGCGGGGATCATCAACTTACAAAGAAGTCAACTTCGTGTGTCTGTGCGTTATAGTACTTGCTGATTTTTCGTTTCATATCATACATCACTCCCATTTGTCTTATCTGTGACAGTAAGTTTCCTGTCGCGTATATCATGTTTTCTATATACCATGTGAACATTTGTTTCACCCCCATTCATTAATAACTATTAATGATTATTAATAAGATAGATAGATAACTATATAAATGTATCTATTAATAGTTGTTAATAGGTGTTAATGTGGCTAAAAAATTGATTCTCGATTGCGATGATGAGTTATGGGATAATGTTCTAAAATATAAGATTGATAAAAAATTAAAAAATAATAACCTTGCAGTTGTTGAACTTCTTGAAAAAGGACTGGCGGCGGAGTGAATGGAACTTGATCAGGAAGTAAAGATAACAAAAAAAACATTGAGAGATATCCTGATTATTAGTTTGGCATTCAGTTGGATTGGTATCCTGAAATATATCTTTGCACCTGAAAAATATTGTTTTTGGGAGTCTTTTGGTGGGTTTTGTGGAGTATGTTTGATGGTGTATTGTGTCGTGTATGCATATAAGTGGTTCAAAATACGCCGCTCAAATAAAAGCTCAGTACGTGATTCGAGAAGGATAAAATGACGAAAAAAACATATGATAGAAATACAAAAATAATAACAATATTTGTAGTGGTTGTAATGTTTTTAGTGTTTTTGAATCTCATTGACAATATTGCGCAGGCACTAAAGTGTTTTAATAATCATGAAACCGTTACTGAAATAGAGCAATGTTTATTTGGAGAAAACCATTATCTCTACCCGACTGCTATTGTATCAACCAACAAAAATAAAATAACCATAACAGGCAACATAAGTCCTGAGTGCATGAAATGCATCAGTTCAAAATGTATTTGAAAAAGAGGATACAAATGACAAAAAAAGAGAAAAAACTAATTGAAAGAAAAAAGACAGTAATGGAATATCTTTTATATATGTTGGGTAGTCTGTGTATGATTGCGGTTATACTTACTGTGTACTCTGATTTAGTTAATATTGATAGCGAGATACTTGATCTTATTGGTCTTATTGGATTTGGGAGCGGCACACTTGCGGTTGTTATAATTATTTTTATTGTTGGTGAAGATAAAGAAAGAAAATGAATGCTCCAGTACTGATTCAAAGAGATGATGAATATGAATAAAAAAAGTAAAACAGACCCGAAAACAAAACTAGCAAAGAGTGAAGAGGATGTAGCAATTCGGATTATCTCACAAGTAATGTCAAAAACACTAA
>JAFCBW010000022.1 GCA_017610525.1 Candidatus Nanohalarchaeota archaeon
GATCCATTTCGCACTGTGTTGTCCACAGGGGAACTTAGGGAACTTGGGAAGATGGAGGCTGAAGGGGATATAAGTGTTCTGCATCTTTCACAGGATGAATGGGTCAGGTTTACGCAGTTGTTTACGTATAATACTAATGCAATTGAGGGTTCGGTTATTAGTGTATCTGAGGTTGCCGGCATACTGGAGAAGAATAAGCTGCCTTCCGGCAAGCCGGAATATGATGTCTCAGAGACGTATGGTGTTGCAGAGGCAGTGGATTATATTAGGGAGACTGGGGAGCATATTTCTCTTGAACTTATTAAGAAACTTCATAGGATTGTTTTCAAGGATTCGAAGTCCTTTGCAGGTCGTTTCAGACCGAAGGGTGTGGAGGTTGCGGTTGTTGACTCTGCAGGGAAGGTAGTTCATAGAGGTGCTCCTTCTCTGAGTATAGTGGAGCTTCTTTCTGAGATTGTCAGGTGGTATAATGAGAATAAGGATAAATATTCGCCGATAGTTCTTGCTGCGGTTGTCCATAACCAGTTTGAGAATGTCCACCCGTTCCAGGATGGAAATGGCAGGGTTGGCAGGCTACTGCTCAATAATATTCTGCTTAAGCATGATATGCCTCCGGTGAATATAGAGTTTGAGAACCGGGGGGAATATTATCGTTCTTTGCAGGAATATGAGAATAACATGAACTTGCGGCCTACAATTGAGTTGATAGTCAGTGAATACAAGGCGCTTAGGAAGTTGTTGAAGAAGGGTTAGGTGACTACAAATTTGTAGTCACCCAATTTGTGCTGTGTTTATAGGGTTATGGCGAGGGGTAAAATTTCCGGGTGGATGAAGAATTTATTTATATGGTGAAAGGTATTAGAATATAGTTGAAGACATAACTTTTGGAACTAATGTCTTCACCATATAGATTAACGTCTCTTGGTTTTTGGTTCAGTTTGTCCATTTAATAACGACGTTAACTATAATAGTAAGTGGTAGTAAATGTATTAGAGGACATAAATTGAGATTGTGTGAGGGGATATAAATGACGCTGAATCCGAAGTTTGAGCATGATAAGTTTTTGCTGCACCAGAAGCATTTTACGATAGGAGAAAAGTATAATATCTATGATGTAAATGAGCAGCCGCTGTTCTATGTGGAGAGGGAGAAGTTCAAACTGTATGCTAACATACACATATATGGCAATGATTCAAAGACTGAGGAACTTCTTACGATAGAGGACAAGAGTGTATTCAATATGGATGCCACTATGAATGTCAAGGATCCCAGGACAGGTGAGGCGGTAGGCTCATTCAAGCGTGAGATGCTTTCTTCGTTGCTGAGGAGGACGTGGAAGATTATGGATAGCCAGGGCAATGTGATCGGGAGTGCTATGGAGGATTCCATGGGTAAGGCTCTGGTGAGGAGATTTGTTCCGTTGGGCGGTCTTTTGATGACGGATTTCATTATCGAGGTAAATGGCAGTGGGGTCGGAAAATTTGACAGGAAATTCACTATAGGCGATAAGTATGTCCTTGATCTCTCGACTGATCCGCAAAGGTTGTTTGACAGGAGGATGGCTGTGGCGCTTGCTATACTCCTGGATTCGGCAGAGGCGAGATGATGGGTGATTTTTTTGGGTGGTAAGGAGACAAGCAATATAGTAGGCGCTAGTTGTGTGCGAAGGGGCAGGGTGCCTTATCGCAAGCTTGTGGATCAGCATATGCGCATCCTTAAAGGGCTCCAGTACCGCAGCGGGCTTTTTGCTGCGTCAGGGAAGAAGTCGAGGACAGGGTATGATAAGTCGTGGCTGCGTGATAATTTTTATGAGTGTCTTGCTTTTGTTGCTGTCGGTGATTTTGAGACTGTGAAGAAGACTTATAAGGCGCTTCTGAATATTTTTTTGAAGCATGAGGATAAGATTGATTGCGCTATCGGGAGGAAGCCTGAGCATAAGCATGAGTATATCCATGCGAGGTATCATCCGCATTCGTTTGATGAGTTCTGGGATGATTGGGGGAATAAGCAGCATGATGCTGTCGGGGCTATTTTGTTTGGCATCGGCGAGCTTGAGGGGAAGTACGGTGTCAAGGTAATCGAGAGTGAGGATGAGAGGAGGATTGTCAAGAAGCTTGTTGATTATCTTGGGTCGATTATGTATTGGTGCGATCCTGATAGCGGGATGTGGGAGGAGGATGAGGAGGTTCATGCGTCGTCTGTGGGGGCGTGTGTCGCAGGGCTTTTGGCTGTAAAGAAGTATACTTGTGTCAAGGTTCCATGTAAGTATATCGCTGCCGGCCGGAAGGCGCTTCGGGGTCTGCTTCCGCGTGAGTCTGCAGGGAAGTTTGTTGATTTGGCGCTGCTTTCTTTGATATATCCGTATAATGTTGTTTCTGTCAAACAGAGGGATGATATTCTTTGCAATGTGGAGTATCATCTTGAAAAGAAGAGGGGGGTCATAAGGTACAAGGGGGATCATTATTATAATAAGAACCCGGACGGGCATTCTGAGGAGGCGGAGTGGACTTTCGGGTTTTCGTGGCTTGCTATCATATATGAGATGATGGGCAAGAAAAAGAAGGCGCGCGAGTATCTTTTGAAGGCCGTGGATACTATCAATAAGCGTGGGGAGGTTCCTGAGCTGTATTTTTCGAATTCGTTGAAGTTCACTAATTCGCCGCTGGGGTGGTCGGAGAGTATGTTTGTTGTTGCGCTTTATTGTTTTAATGAGAAGCATTTTTAATGAGAAGGATGTTTGAGGTGGTTGTATGAGATTGATTGAGTGGGCTGAGGGAAAGATTCAGAAGTTGAGTATATGGGATTTTGCTGTTGTCAAAATTGCGCTGATCATTTTCGGTGTTGTTATTGGTGCGCATATGCATGAATTTGTTAAGGAATACCTAGGGTATTTTGTCGGGGTGTTTATTGCGCTTTATGCAATACTGATATACAGGGTGCTTTTGAAACGCTAAAGATTCCGCCACTCTATTGGGTGGCAGTATGCGGAATCTTTGCGTGTCAACAATCTTTGGTGATATGTGTGGGGCATGTGAAGCATCATGGAAATTACAGTGTATTTTGTTTATTTCCAAGCTCTCTGATTGTGTGTTCTCTTTGTGATGCAATCATAGATGCCGCCGGTCTATTTACCGGCGGTTGTTGACAAAGTGATGTTTTTTTGGAAGGGTTTCTTTGTTGGATATACGGATTTGGAGGATTGCTTAGGGTTTGGGCTCTGTCTTTATCTTGAAGTCTTCTCCCTGGGAATAGGCGTATTTCGCGCGTGTCACGAACTTATAGGGCTGCATTATGTTTACGTCGTTTGGGGTCTCCAGGGTGCATCCTATGCGGGATGATTCTTTTTCGAAAATTTCCAGCTTGTTTCTTAAACTCACGTACCGCTCGCATGATTTTTTTGATAATGGATTCAAAAATTCACAACTCTTCCTTTTGCACTTCTCTGGAAATTCTGTAATACCCCCTTCACTAAGACTCTCTTCTCTTTTACAACAAGTATAACTATTTGATAAAAAATATCCCTTTCCAGATACTTCGTTATTTGCACCACATCCTGATCCCTGAACATATGTCTCAAAGAACCTTTTACCATCTGTAAGCTCTCCTTCCAACATCTCATCAACATCAGATGAGTCCACAATAAATCCTTCTTCTTTATTTGAGTAAAATGGGCAATTGATAATATTGACAATATTAGCTTCATCGTCATCTGTTACCGATGGTTTAAACACTGATTCTTCACCAACGTCCAGTTCAATGCTGTTAATCTTTGCAACTCCGCTCCCGAGATTTTTCAGGTTCAGGTATACTGTCCATGAGTCTTTTTTTCCTGACCTTATCGGTTGTGCCTCGCCGGTCTCGAAATTGGCGATAACAGGACCGTAACTTGCGACATTGTCACCTATAAGTGTAAGTTCGTTTTTTGTGTATATTCTCTGCGCTACTTCGTGCGGTATCGCGAAGTAAACATAAGTTATGGTCTCTGCTATTCCTGCATATATGGTCTGGAAGTTGAAAGTGCATTCGCTGGTAAGACCGTGCAGTTTGTCATTGGATGGCGCATCGATTGTCCATTGGAATACGTGCGTCTGATCCGGCACGAACTTTACATAGCAGGCAGCATCTGATAAAACTTTACCGGATATCTTCACTTCAAAATCGCTGTTCGGCTGTTCGCATTTGTCTGTCTTGGAGACTGAGACAATATCGAATCCATCCTTTTGCAGTTCGTATAGCCCTTCGCAAAAGTTCACAAGTACCATATCACCCCGTTCTCCATTATCATCATCGACGAGCATCCATACGTCGTCCTGTCCCCTGTTTGTCACGTCCATCCTGATGACTATGGTATCCCCGTCTCTTACAGTTTGTGAAGGTATTGCGTGGATATCTTCAATGACGAGCATGTCTGTGCTGATAACTTCTGTTTTTGTTTCGCCTCCATCGCACCCGGATGCAATAAGAACAGGGGCTATGAGTAAAAATAATATAAATGTCCTTTTGTTCATAGTCCATAAATTGTAAAAAGATACTTAAATATGTTAATAGGCAGAAGCCAATGAAAATGGATGAGTGAAATGTTTTTTGAATTTGTGAATGAATATTACCTGGATCCGATAAGGCAAGATAGCGGCTATAATCCAGTTAATACGCTGACTTGGGCAATAATTTTTGTGATTGCGATATGGCTTTTGTATGAGCATTTCTTCAGGAAGTACAAGGTGAAGATTGATCGTGATTTTACGAGATCGCTGTTGGGGTGGATAATTTTTGGGGCGCTGCTTCGCATCGTGAGGGATCTGGGTCTCACAACATCGCCGTTTCTTGTCACGCCGTCAATCTATGTTGTTGTGTTTGCAGTGTCATTTGCAACTCTACTTGTGGCTCTTCGCCTTAAAAATGTAAAAAAAGTGAAGCTTGCCAGTACGTGGGGGTTGTGCGGTTATGTGCTGAGTGCGGTGGCTGTCGCGGCAATATTCAGTGCTGCTGAGTCTCTGAATGTTACTGCTTTTTTGTTTATATATCTTATCTGGCTTGCGTGGTTTTTTGTGGTTCTTCTTGCGAAGAGGTATTTTGCAGGGAAGTTTTTTACATTCTGGAATATTTCGGCGATCATGGCGCATCTTCTTGATGCGGCAGGGACTTTTGTCAGCATGACGTATTATGGGTTTACGGAGAAGCATGTTCTTGGGAGAGTGATGATTGAGTTTCTTGAGACGAATGATATCTTTCTCATAAACGGTTCCGGGTCGTGGATAATGTTCGCTCTTAAGCTTGCGGTGATTCCTTTGGCATTGTGGGCAATAGATAAGTATTCTGAGAATGAGTTGGAGAAGAAGTACCTGAAAATGATAATAATCATACTCGGGCTTGGCATCGGTATAAGGAACAGCTTTCTTCTGCTTACATGCAGTTAGCTGCATTTTGCGATGTCTTCTTCCAGATCAATGTCGCGCTTGTGGACAGTGAAACTGGTTGTTGTGGTGTATTTGTAGATGTAGTCAATATTGACGTGCAAGTCCATTGGCTTCTTGAATGGAATCTCCTTATCGTCGTTATATTCCATCTCGCACTTGAAGATCTTGATGTCTCCTCCGATAAGCAGGCTCTTGTCAGGGTTGGCAGTGCAAGTATCGGGTTCACTGTCATACAGTCCCTTGAATGAATAGTGAACAAAAGATTCGTCATCAGTGTCTGGCAGTTTGCACAGTTTGCATGTTCCGCCTGTAACAGGGACAAACTCTTTTGGGATTGCGATGTCTACGCCGGTCACATTTACTTTCCCGTTTGATGAGCGCGTATTAACTATGCCAAAGTGGATTGAAAATTTTGTTCCTTTGACCACGGGAATCGGCTGCGGTAGGTTTGTCATGATGCTTACTGAAACAGGGCCAGATGATGATTTTGCTACCTGTTTTTCCTGAACCAGCTTATCCTGCTTGACAAGTTCGTCGTAGCGTTTCCTGCCGATGATGAAAATATCGCCCATAGAATCGACGTCGTAGCCGTAGGATACTCCTGCTTCCAGCTTAAATGTGGCGATGCATGCGCCCGGGTCAGGCGGTGCTGGCGGTGCTGTTATCTCGAAGACTTCCTGCGCACCTGCACCGGATATGATGTCTCCAACATATCTTATCACTTCTGTACCTTCCTCTTCTGAGCCTTCGAGTGCAAAATGTGTCTGGTGGTTATCTGTTTTCTTAGCGGATATCTCTACGTTGCGCGCGGGCTTTGTTGTGTCTCTGTCTCCGAAGTTCTCAATTTCTATCAAGAGGTTAATTTCGTCTCCGAGGTTCACAATGCTTGGCGTAATCTTTGCTGTGGTTATCTCGACTGCCCTGTCTGATGCAGCCGGGTCTTTTTGCGCATTTTGCTCCATCTCCCTTTGGGCATACCACCCGTTAGGGTTGGTGATCATCATCCATACGTCTGATGCACCTTCGCTGACTGCGCCGATGCTTGTCTCAATGGCTTCTGCGAAACCGGTCTGTACTGCGAGTTTTTCTGTCTCTACTCCAAGTGTATCCATCCATCCTGCTGCTGTGAAGTATATGATGACTATCATGACGATGGCGAGGACAATGCTTACAAGAGCACTGTCTGTGTAAAAGTCCATCAAAAGGTATGCGCTGATGATTGCGCAGAATATCAGGGATGTCCAGAACCCGACTGCTGGGTCTCTTATCGCAGCTGTGATTATCAGTGCAAGAACCGCAAGGATGAATATGATTTCGCGCGCCTCGTTTTCGCCGGCCTTGTCTTCGGACATGGAGGATTTGATGACCTCAAGCAGGAGAGCGAAGAACATGAAGACAATGATCTGCGCCCAAGTGACAGGAATATATACGGAATTACCGATGACTTTCATCCACAGCAAGAGACCTAGAATAAGGAATGCGCATACAGTTGAAACTGCGCCGGCAATCTTGGCTTTGTGTTTGCTGTAACCGTTGATGGCGCCGTTGACTGCTTTTCCTGCGCCGTCTTTGACGCCTTTGCCGAGACCTACAAGTTTTCTGGTGTTGCGTTTGACCAGTTCGGGATGCTCTTCGATGAGCTCTATCTTTTTTAAGGTCTCTTTTATCTCGTAATCCTTTACTTCAAGCAGGGCACTGTATTTCTTGATGCTTATTTCATCTGCAGCTCCCTTTAATTTATTTTCCAAACTCAATCTTTCTGTATCCAAGCTTTTTAGTCTCCCCTGCAGATTAGAAACTTTACCCATATTTGACCTGTTTGACCAGTTGCCAACTCCGATTTTCATGCGGCCTACGGCACCGGCGATGCCCCGTACAGAGTTCTGGGCAGACTTGAGTGTGGGAGAGGCATATATCTTCTGCTGAGAAATTCCGTGCTTTCCGGGATGATTATAAACATCCCATATAATTGCCTTAATCTCGTTTTTCTGGGGATGGATGCTATATCTTTCTTTTTTATTTTTCCACCACTCATGGTGTTTTGCAAGCAGGTTTTTCACAGCATCTTTGTAAGTATAACCACTTTCAAACTGTGTCACTGCCTCTTTTTCAACCTTTTCGAAATCATCTTCTCTTTTATGTATATTTTCGCGCGCATAAACGCCGTCTTTGCGCATCTTAGACGGGTCGTAGATACTGTCTCTTAAACCCCTTGCGATGCTGCCGCCGGCTTTACGGGCACTTTTGCTAACCCAATTGTCGCCTGTTTTTGCAGATGCTATATGTTCCATAGCAAATGTATCATACTTCACACCAGTTTGTTTATTGAGATCGTGCGCATAACACGCAGTATTAGAGCAAATAATCCTTCCTTTTTCATCTCGCACCAATGGGCTTCCGCAACGATTGCATTTACCAAAAACATCTTTGTTAGCATCGATATAATCCGGAGTGTAGGTATCGCTTGCATGGTAAGGGTAAATTAAATAATATAATTTCTCTTTTTCAGCCTGAGTTAAGTTTTGATCATTGTTTATTGCTGTCCATAAGTCGGATTTTCGCTTGTCAGAGCCACCACGCAAAACTTTTTGCTTGTATTTCGTAAAACTATCAATCTTTTGGATTCCAGAAGTAATAGGTCCACTGAATAAAATATTATCTAAGGGCTTGACTGGGGGTTTCTCACAAAAAGTATAGGCGACGAATGTCTGTCCACCTTCAACAAGGGTGGGTGTGAATGAATTAAATATCATCAGCCCGCGCAACTCAAAAAAACGCGGGATTCCTTCAAGATCCTCTACTGCAAAATTAGGTTGTAAAGTCATTTGTATTTCAATAACCGGTTCTCCGTGAATTTTTATTAGATCATCATAACTCTTATTGTTTTGAACAAGGGGATGAATTTTGTCTATTTTCATTATTTCAACAGTTACATATTTCGAAAATTCGCTCTGTGCTTCTCTTACAATATCCCTATATTTATCTTTTGTAAAGTATATTTTGTTTCCTCTGCCCCCTATACCGCTCTTGTCAAATTTCTGTGTGCGGTCTATTTTACTAATAAGACGCTTAAAAATGTTGTCTCCTTTTTCTCCTTGTAATTCCATATCAATCACTTAAAAATATACTATTTTAAATAGACACATCAATGATTCCTATATAGTTAAGCTACTAAATAAAGTTTCTCAGTATTGTGCGATAATAGCTCGAAACCAATCGCAATCCTGACATCATGCAGCCAAAAACAAAAGGCATGCTACGGCTGCGCATGCGAATCCGACGGCAAATACAGGCCAGCTGTTTGCGAGCGCTATAAGAACTACGCTGAAAAATGCAACTCTTCCTAGGGATACTGCAATTTCCCTGAATCAGATGAATTCGGCAACGTCTCTTTCTTTTGCTCTTTTTCGATTGTGTCTGTGAAGAACGGGACTTAATATACTCTCGACCTTTTATCAATCTTGAAAACAACTATTTTATTAGCCTGATAATCAATCCTGTAAAGCACACGATAATCTCCAACACGAATCCTAAAGGCGCCGTGCTCACCGACAATTGTCTTTGCGCCAGAAGGTACAGGATTAGAAGCCAAGGCGCACTCAATTTTATCTGTTACTCGCTTAACAAGAGATGTTTCCATCTTCTTAAGAAATTTTATCGGTTGCTTATCATAAAAGAATTCAAACTTCATATTCCCAACTCTTTTCGAAGTTCAGCACTGGAAAGCAATTTACCCTCTTTTTCATTCTGATAGCTTTTCTGGAGCAATTGACTTTCGTCAGCAGTCAAGAACATATCTTTGTCAGGCATAATTTCCCTGATAGTGTGCAATTCGCTCCTTATAACTTTTAATTCTTCCATTACATCTTTTATACCTGCGTCCATACGATATTATATCTCACTTTTACTTTAAAACTCTTTCGGCGTATCACAAATTTAGAACATCATGATGCTATTAAGACAACGGGCTGCTATTCACGATGCTTCTCTCAGGCAGCCAAAAACAGAAGGCAGGCAGCAGCAGCGCATGCAAATCCGACGGCGAATACAGGCCAGCTGTTTGCGAGCGCTATAAGAACTACGCTGAAAAATGCAACTCTTCCGAGGGATACTGCAATTTCCCTGAAGCATATGAATTCGGCAACGCCTATTTCTTTTGCTCTTTCGATTGTGTCTGTGAAGAACGGGATGTGTACGATGACGATTACAAGCCCTGCCAGGAATGAAAGAGTGTAGATATCGAGTGCTATGGAGCTGTTTATCCTGAGGATCCATGTGATTGCATAAATGAGTGCTCCGGCTTTCAGAAATGAGGAGAGGCTGTATTTCAAAGACGCAGACTTTAGAAACCCGACAAAGATTGCGGTGCCAAATGCGACGAGGGTGACTGCAAGCGCGACGCCCCATATGTCGTTAAGTGCCATGAATACGAATACCGGCCACATGAACCATTCTGCAGCTGACATTATCCCATATGCGAAGAATGCAGGCATATAGCGCGCGTTTTTCGGGCTGAAGATTCTTTTGAATGATATCCTGAACTTTTCCCGCCTGACTCTCACCTGCAGGGCAGGGATGAGGCAGAGCATCAGGACAAGAAGTATCAGTCCAAAGAGCAATTCAAAGCCAAAGTAGACAATGACTCCTGCACCGAAAACTGGCCCGATCAGTGCGGATGACTTAAAAAATGAGTCCAGTACGCCTATGTTGTATCCCCTGTACTCTTTTTTGGTGTTAAGGGCAAAATCAATGTTTAGGGCTGTAAAGTAGAGTGATTCTCCGATGCCGCCAATAAGTGCAATGAGCCATAAGGGAAACACCAGGCCGTTGCTCATCCTGTAGAGCAGCATAAAAAAGAGGATGCTGAATGGCAGTGAGATTATAACGGCATTCTTGAGCCCTATCCTTTGCGCGATTACAAGAGCGATTGGTGAAAAGACAGCCATGACAGCGAAGAATGCAGCGAAGAATAATGCTACGGTCCCGAAAGGCAGTTTGATATAAAACAGCAGATAGATTGGCACGAAAAAAGAAATGCAAGAGAATGCGAGAGTCCTGAGCGTGAGATTTGAATACAGTTCCTGCATCTTGCCGCGAAGGCTGGTCAGCTTGTGCAAATCCTCATAAGAGTGGTCAAGGCTCATGGGTGTTAATATGGCTGCGATGATATATAAATATGAAAATGATCGAAGCTTTCTTGCGCGTGGTTACATGAACACATATAAAAACATTCATGCTGAAAGAAGTACAGGCAACCAAAAAAACAGGTGAGTAAAATGAACATTCCGACAAATGGCAATAAGAAGCTTGAGCATGTGCTTGCGAAGGTAAATAAAAACGTGAAGCTAAACACTCTCTGGAATGCTTCAAATGTGATGGCTGTGAAGCGCCTTAAAATGACGGATCACGGCAAGACGCATGTTGCTATTGTCGCGAATCTTGCGCTTAAACTCCTGCGAAATCTTAAGAGGGCAGGTGTGGTGCCTGATAGTGTGTGTGACCATAATATTGATTATGAGGATTCTGAGGTCATAGTGTTTCTTGCGTCTGTCTTTCACGATATCGGGAATGCTGTTAGCCGCGAAGATCATGAGCGTATGAGTATTGCTCTTGCACCATCAATGATTGAGGATATGCTTAAGGATATCTATCCGGAGAGGCAGGGAACGATAGTCATGACTGAGATTCTTCATGCTATGTTGTGCCATGATACGAATACGACGCTGCATACGATAGAAGGGGGTGTTGTGATGATCGCTGATGGGCTTGATATGGAAAAGGGCAGGGCAAGAATTCCTTTTCATCTTGGAAAAGTTGATATTCATTCTGTTTCTGCTCTTTCAATTGAGGATGTGCGCGCTTCATATACGGAACAGTCACCTATACAGATAGAGATACTTATGAATAATTCCGCAGGCATCTCGGAGATAGATTATCTCATG
>JAFCBW010000124.1 GCA_017610525.1 Candidatus Nanohalarchaeota archaeon
TCACAGTCAAAAATCAGGTCCCGTCAGTTACAGCGCCTGCTGATAATGATACAAGACCAAAAACAAATGATGCTTTAAGATGCGAGGGCGGAACATCCAGTGACGATGATGCAGAAGATTCAGAAACCGGCAGAGAATACAGGTGGTATGACAATAGTGCAATAATATCAGGGCAGACTTCACAGATATTGGATTTAAGTTTAGCGGGACTGGACAGGAATGATGTGATTAAGTGTTCTGTAAGGGTTTATGACGGCTATGACTGGTCAGGTTGGGCCTATTCTTCAAACTCTGCAATCATTCAGAATACTGCACCAACCACGCCGGCAGCACTGGCGTTGACAGACCCGGTTCATACTGGTGAAACATTGACGGCAACCGCTTCCGGCTCTGTGGATGCTGACGGGGATTATATGACTTATTATTATGAATTTTACAACATCAATGACATGGTACCAGTCCAGGCTTATTCAACTGACAATACTTATGTGATTCAGATGCCTGATGCCCATGACCAGATCAGGGCCAGGACAAAAGCATATGACGGCACAGCATATTCCAGTGAGATAGAGGAGAATAGAGTTGTGTCAAATACTGTTCCGGTGGTAACTGTCTATGAGCCGGATGGCTCGGGAGACATCACAAAGACGACATTTACAGTAATATGGACTGCAACAGATGCGGATGGTGATACCCAGGTAATAGACTGTTACGGTGATGCAGACAATTCGGGCTATGACAAAACATATACTTGTTTTACAGGGACAGCAAATATCGGGGCTAATAGTTGTGATGTCTCTTTATGGAATGATGGCTCTTATTACATCTGGTGCAATGCAACAGATGGCTATGGTTCCTCTGGTGGTTATTCTCCCGGGCAGCTGACTGTGGATAAGACAGCGCCTACGGTTTCAGGAGAGGTAAAAGACAAAACACCGAACGAATATGAGAATGTAGTGTTGAATGCAACTATAATTGATACAGGAAGCGGATCTGGCACTGTCTTGTTGGAATGGAACAGAACAACAAATTATACTGTTACTACATCCGATGGCAATGCTTATTATTTCACTGTCTCTTATGGGAACTATACTGCACATGATTTAGTTTACTGGAGATATTATGCAAAGGACGCATTAAGCAATACCGGAGCTGGAACAGAGCAGTCATTCACAGTAGCCAACCAGGTTCCAACTTTGACGTCAGTAAGTGCCAATGACTCTTATGCACAGTATGGAGACACTATCAAAATCAGCACAACCGGAGCTTCAGATAATGATGCAGAAGACATTTACAGGTTGATGTGCGGCTCTGCAGAAGACGCTTATGATTACTGTAATGGCACTTACGGTACCGGGGAAAGAGAATGCATTTTTGTAAATTCCTGGCCGGATAACTTAGTCCATACGATTCACTGTAAGCTCTACGACCAGTATGGGTATTCAACAGACAGGACGACAACCAGTGGGTGCGCCCCGAACTGGGTTCTGAATGATACATGGAGCGCCTGCATAAACACTATCCAGTACAAAGAGTATTATGATTTGAATGATTGTGATAATACGCAATCGAAACCTGCGGATGTAAAAAGATACTGCGAACTGGGTATTGGCGCCTACCGTGATTTGCCGGATATTGCGACAATCGGGGATGTCTTTAATGTCACATTGACTATTGATGTGAATGAGTCTGATAAGCCCAGTGTATATATCCTTTATGAGACTGTTCCGGGAGGATTTGAGATTCTCGATACCGGGGGCATGTCGCCGTCCGGAAATACTCTTAAATTGATGGTGTTTGAGTCTGCTTATCATGGGACATTTGTTGAGGACAGGACTGTGAATTATACTCTTCGATATGTGGCTGTAGATGAAGGCGCGTTTGAAGGTATCATAAGGTATGATTCCCGGGATCATGAGGTGCTTGGGGATGATACCATATCCGGTGAAGAAGATATAATATCTCCTGATGTGACGATATTGTCGCCAGCCAATGCGACATATGATGTGAAGACTTTGTCTCTGATGGCTGATGCCGGGGAGGTTGCCAGGGAGATGAATGAGTCAATTGACGGCGGAGTCTCAACTTTTGTGTGCGCTGATTGCAGCTATATTGCGCACAACATTACATTTGAGAATGGGGACCACAATATTACTGTCTATGCGACAGATTATGCAGGCAATACAGGAAATGCAACAGTACACTTTACAGTTGATTATTGTGAGCCTATCTGGGTTTTGAATGATACGTGGAGCGAGTGTGTTGATGGTTTCCAGTACAGGAACTATTATGATGTCGCAAATTGCGGCAAGCCAGAGGAGAGGCCGCCGGATGTGGTTCGGACATGCGGGCTTCCGCCGCCGCCAATAGGGGCGTTCAGGGTGCTGCCCCAGAGCGCGGGCATCGGCGAGGAGTTTGATGTTGTGCTGAATATAGATGTGGATGAGTCAAGGAAGCCAAATGCCTATATTCTTTACGAGACAATACCTGTCGGGCTTAGTGTCGTTGATTTCGGGGGTATGTCGTATTCTGCAGCTACACGGACCCTTAAGCTGATGGTTTTTGATTCTGCTTATCATAATACGAGTGTTGAGGACAGGATTGTGACGTATCGGCTCAGGGCAGATGATTATCCTACGGGTGTGTTTGGCGGATATTTGAGGTATAATCTTCTGAATCATGATATCATGGGTGATATTTTGGTTGTTGTTGTGTAGGTTATGTAAAAACATTTATATATGTGCGCTATACCATAATACTATGGTGAAAATACCATGACCCGCGAAATTGACATATTGAAGATAATGGTGAAAAAACAAACTGAACACCTGAACATACGCATGATATCAAAAGAACTTGAAATGGACTACAAGAATACATACACGATTATAAAAAAACTCGAAAAACAGGGAGTAATATCCCTTCAACGATTCGGCAATACATTGAACTGCACCCTTGTTAAAAAAAATCATCCTCTTCTCTTCAGGGCAGAATATGAACGAAGAGATGAAACATTAAAAAAGAGAGATATTAGGGTCCTTTACGGTCATCTTAACCAGATTCCTTCTCTTTTTATTGCCATCCTCTTTGGCTCACGCGCTTCGCTAAAGGCATCCAAAGGATCTGATATAGACCTGATGATAATATCTGATACAGAAACACAAAAACAGGTAGATAAAGCAGTGTCATTACTGCCATTAGACATACACACCTGTGCATTGACCACAAAAGAATTCATCACTTCTCTAAAGACTACAGAATTCAATGTTGTCAAAGAAGCAGTAAAAAACAATATTATCCTAATTGGGATAGAAGACTATTACAGGGTGATAGAGAATGCCTGACCAAAAAAGGCTAAAAGAAGCTGAAACAAACATAAAATCCTATTTAAATGAAGACCTTATAAAGAAAATAACAGTAATAGACAGAAATATATTGAATGTATACAGGAAAAACTCAAAAGAGAGTCTTGAAGTTGCAGACCATTTATTCAAAAACAACATGTCTGCTCTATGGATTATTGTCTGTTCTTATTATTCCATGTATTATTCAGCCAACGCAATGCTCTACAAATATGGCTACAAGATCGGTCATCGTATCTCGCACAAAATCACAGCAGATGCTCTCGTAGTCTTTATAAGGAAAAGGCTAAAAGACAGCCTGATAGAAGACTACAGGGAAGCAGAAGACGAAGCACTGCAACTCGCAGGATTAAAAGCTGACGAAATAATAAAAAGTTTTGATTATGAAAGAACCAAACGCTCAACATTCCAGTACCAGATG
>JAFCBW010000125.1 GCA_017610525.1 Candidatus Nanohalarchaeota archaeon
AATCATTGGTGCAACAAGCTCTGGAAATTGGGTGGAAATCCAAATAATACAATTGATAACAAACTACAGTTCCTTTTTGAACAAAGCAGATTAAAGCAGGTTGGTGCTTATTATCGCAATAAAAACCTCAAAGAGGGTATGCCAAAAGATAAGACTAATCTACGAAAAGAGCAGGAAAGAATTCACAGCCACATAAAACAAACAGTCAAATTCGATGTCAGATATCTGCATAACACCAATAAATCACTGCACATTACAGCCTCTTTTGTTTCGTATCAACTGCTTGTGTTGGCTGCATCGCAAAACGACCTGAATCCAAATGAGTTTGGATTTATAGGTATATGACGGATTTTTATCACATCGTATTTTTAGATGATGCTACGTTTAGTTATCGTTTTCTGCTTAATTTTCTGTGGATTTTACCTGAAAACTCTTTTCGAATCATAGTTTGGATTAGAGATTATATATTTCGTAGCCATTCTTGGGTTATGCCCCATGTCTATCCACGAATTTGGACAATACCATCCAACTAATTTCTGAAAATTTGCATTAATTGGATTTCTTCAACCTTTCAGAAGGTTGCAATACAAAATTATATATACAGGTTCAGACAATAACTTAATATGGAATCAGAAATGACAATTGAAAGAACAACGACAGGTTGTAAGGAACTAGACAAACTCATTTGCGGAGGTCTCCCAAAGCCATCAGTCACCCTCGTATCAGGATCCGCCGGAACAGCCAAAACAACACTTCTACTCCAGTTCATCTGGGAGGGACTCCAAAAAAAAGAAAACGGTCTCTTCATAACCCTCGAAGAGACACCAGACGAAATAAGAAGAGACGCACTCCAATACGGCTGGAATCTCGAAAAATTCGAAAAAGCAGGAGAATGTAGCATAGAATTCTTTGACCCATTTGAATTAGGTGACATATCAAGCCGCCTGAAAGATCTCATTATCGTAAACAACTACAAAAGAGTCGTTATAGACTCAACATCACTCTTCGGAATGTACATAAACGACCCATACAAAGTCAGAAAAAAACTATACAAACTGGTCCAGGCCCTGAAAGACGCCAACTGCACTGCCCTATTATCCTCAGAAATACCTGAAAAGAGCGACAAACTATCACGCTACGGTGTCGAAGAATACGTAGTTGACGGCGTAATAATTCTATACTACACAGGCATGGAAAACGCCGTCTGCAGAAACGTAGCAATCAGGAAACTACGCCTCACAAACTACAAACACGGCACATTTCCCTTCGACATGACCGGCGAAGGAATAAAAATACTAAGAGACGAGCTATAACGCACATTAAAACTCTTTTTGAACGCACAGTATATTTCTAAACAGATTTGCTTTGAGTACCGTTAAGGCTCTTTTGGTGATGTTTACTCACATATTTCATACCTTAACATAACGAAACATATACACATCAGCACTTTTTCTACCCGCACCACACACACTTACCATTATATACCCTGCCGCCACACTTGGAACATTCCCTCTCAACAACATGCTCATAACCCTCAGCTACAAACCTCTCACCCTTCCCATCAACACTTCGGGACTTATGAGTATAATAAACATTTCCTTTGGAAAAATCAGAAGACGCCTCGCCATCCTCTCTCACAGCCTGCTCAGCATTACCTCCCATCCTCAAAACAGCATTGACCCTATACCCACACCACACACATCGGTTCTGGTATATCTTGCCGCCGCACTTCGGGCACTTAAGCTCAATCACCTTCTCAATAACATCAGTAAGATACCTCTTCCTTGCAAGCGAATGCGCATAATACACATCATGCTTACCTAAAACTTTAAGCAGCATTGTTGGAACCTTAAGCGAAGACAGAACAATCTTCGGCACCTTCAACACAGGCACACCGGCAGGCAGATTCCACGGCAAAACCGGCTCCTTTGAAAATATACCATTCTTGCGCAAAAAGAACCAATACAACACCCCGGAAAGAATAAAAAGCACCAAAGCAACCGCGCCAAGAACATACCAGTTAACAGCATCAACAACAACAGGCACATCATCAATACCATCACGCAGCAACCCGACATTCCTATCAGCCTCATCAAGCGAATAGCCTGCCTGCACATAATCCCCGCTTTCCAGATAATCCTCTGCATCCTTCAGGTTCCTCATCGCAGTATCATAATACTCCCTCAACTCCGGAGTCAAAGACGATATATCAATCTCAAACAAGATCGAACCCAATCCATCAAGTCTCTCACGCAAGAGCAAAAGAATATCATCCCTCTCAAGAACCACCCTCAACGTCACAAAAGCATCTCTCCTTACATTGCCACTAAAAACAGACAACGTACACCCATAATCTTCCTCCCCAACACTGCCACTGGAAGAACATACCCTGACAATCAAAGAAGTCTCGTCACCCGGATAAAGCACACCGGGGAAAGAATCAAAATCAGCACTAACCCCGTAAGGAATACCGGAAACCTCCATACCCATATTACTAAGCACCATATTCCCTGTATTTGAAATACTCACAGGCACATCAACACAACCACTTCCATCTTTCGCAATATTCAAAACATAATAATTCCCGGCATACACTGAGAAATCATAAACATCCTCCACTACCTCTACAGGATCATCATCAACAATAATCATAACTCCTCCCGAACTGCTCCCCCCGGTCGTGGACGACGAACTGCCGCCGGAACTACCCCCATCGTCACACGACGCTGTCTGATAAGAGCCACTGCAACAATAGCCTGAACTGTAAAGCGCACCGCCACACCAACAGGTCGAGGCAATCGCGCCATGAGCACAAGTGCCATAAGCAGTAGCCATAGTCACAGAAACATAAGTAATATTCCCATCCGTCGCATTATACGGCCCCACAGCCTCATCATTATAACCACTCTTCTCAGCCCTCACATACAGAGACGAATTATACAAACTCACATTCGTATGAAAGAACACAACTCCGTCACCACCACTGACCTGGTGCCCAATATAATCCGTATCATTATACCACAGACTCACATTAACCCCAAAAAGACCGGTACCTACCCAGAACAAACTATATCCGCTACTGCTATTCAAAACAACTGTTTTATTATTCCCCGTTTGCCTGTCCATACCAGCAATAACATTCGCATAAATCACCTCTGCAGGCACCACATACCCTGCCAGATACAACTCCGTTTCATTAAACGAAACCAGATAACTCCCAGGATTAACTTTTGTAAAAAACAACTCTCCACTCGAATTAGTAGTGCTGTTCCTGCTTCCCAGCGTAGTGTTATCAAGTACCATAGTTACATTGGCAATACCTGAAGACCCATTAGTCAAATTGACATAATATCTGGTCTCAAACACAGTAAATATCTTTGCATTTACACCCCCGGGATTCGCGACAGTGATAGTATCATTACCCAAAATTGCCAGATATTCGGGAATACCAGTAAAATCAATATCATATACCCCTGGCAAAACCTTATAAAACAAGGCAGAACCGTTAACAGTGGTCATCTCAGGATAACCGGCAATCGACACATTTACCCCATCCATGCCCTGGCCATCCTGATTCAACAAAGTAATATTAACAACCGTAGGCTCTAAAGTCAAATTTAACTGTTTCTCCATACCCTCATTCACAGTAAAAGTTGTTAGATTGACCCCATAACCCAGATGAGTTCCATTGATTACCAAATCATATGTAATATTACTGCCGCGAATAAAATCTCTCGCAAAACCATTCCCATCTGTAACAAAATTGCGCACTTCACCCATA
>JAFCBW010000126.1 GCA_017610525.1 Candidatus Nanohalarchaeota archaeon
AGACCCATTCGAAATCCCGCAAGAACAAAAACACACACTTCTCAAAGACATCATAAGATACGCAACCCAAAAAGAAATAGCATTCGCAAGCGCAAGAATCTCAGCATCCACTGCCCGAAAACATTTCGCAAACACAGAAGGAAGCCACATAACAACAGAAACCACAAAAACCATACTCGCACTATCGACAGTCGCAAAAAGAGGTCAAAAGCAGACAATGAACTACGACGTATACGCAAAACCAGCTGGCTTCGAGACCTTCGACAAGCTCAACCTAGAACAATTCGCAAATAATATCGCAAAAAAAGCAATCTCATTTTTAGATGCCGTAAAACCCCCCCACGGCAAGATGGATGTAATAATGTCTCCGCAAGTAGCAGGCACCCTCGTACACGAAGTATTCGGCCACGCCGCAGAAGCAGACTGGATAACAAACGGACGGTCACTCCTCAAAGACAAACTGAACCAGAGAATCGGCACAGGCATAATGACAATCTACGACGACGGCTCAATGGACAACGGCTGGGGCACAATCTACTACGACGACGAAGGCATCCCCGCAAGAAACACCACCCTCCTCGACAAAGGCATCCTCATCCAGTACATGCACTCAAGACAGACCGCAGAAAAACTCGGCATGGAACTGACAGGCAACGCAAGAGCCCAGGACTACACCCACCGCATAATCCCGAGAATGACAAACACATGCCTCGCACCCGGCACCCACACCATAGAAGAGATGATAGGCATGGTCAAAAAAGGCATACTGGTCGACAAATACACAACCGCCCTCGAAGACCCCGCAGGCGGAAGCTTTGAGCTAAAGACCCTAGGCGGCAACATAATAGAAAACGGCGAACTGAAAGAGCCAATAGAGCGCACCACACTCTCATCATCCTCATTCATCGACACATTCATGAACATAAGCGCAATCTCAAAACACATGAACACCATGAGCACCGGCTCATGCGGCAAAGGCCACGAAGACTGGGTATCAGTCGGCAACCCCGCCCCATCAGTACTCGCAGGCAACATCATAGTAGGTGGAAACTAATGAAAGCATTCGAATCAATCCTAAAGAAAAACAACACAGAAATATTCATCTCAGAAACAAGACTATCCGAATGCCCCATAGATAGCGACAGCACCTACACAAGAGCAGCCACAGAGACAGGCTACATGATACGCACACTAAAAAACAACAGGCTAGGCACATCAACCTCAAACATAATGGACAAAGAAGCAATCAAAAAAACCGCACAACTTAGCCTCTCATCATCAGCACACGCAGAAGACCTCCCGAAAAGCTTCTCATTCACAGGCACAGAAGGAAAGACACCAGTATCAGGCACATTCGACAACACAATCTCAAAAGACATGGACACACTCTCAGCCAAACTCCGCGAAGAATGCCAACAGGCAGCAACAGAATCAGGCATCATACTGACCAACGGAAAGATAAAGCTCATGGAATTCAGGTACACAATAATGAACAGCCTCGGCATAGAAAAAACAGAGCGCGGCACATACATCTCAGCCGCAATCGACTCAAAAGCAGACACAAAACAGCCCCTCGCAGAACTCTCATCCACATACATCAAAAGGACATACAAAAAAAGCGACTTCACAAACTGGCTCAAAAACCGCTTAGACATCACAAAAAAATGCATAAGCCCGCAAAAACTAAAAACCGCATCATACAACCTAATCCTAAGCCCGTCTGTAGCAGGCCCCATCATGCTTGACACAATAGGATACTGGGCATCCGGCAAATCAAGACTCGACGGAATCTCACTATTTGAGGGAAAAGAAAACAAAGCAGTAGCAAGCCCAAACTTCACAGCAACAGACGACCCAACCTACCCTGGCGCGCCATCAACATTCTCAATCGACATGGAAGGCACAAAAACAAAAAAAACAAACATAATAAAAAACGGCATATTCTCAAACTACATCTACAACAACAGATACGCAAGCCACGCAAACACCAAATCCACAGGCAACTGCAAAAAAGCCACATTCATGGGCTCAGAAAAAATCTACACTGCAGGAAACTTCTCAGGCATGCACAACCTCTCGATAGACCAGGGCACAGAACACCTTGAATCAATACTCTCAGGCTTCAGCGGCATCTACATAGAAGCAGTAGGCATACCCTCCGCAGACCACGAGACCGGCAACTTCGGCTTCGAGCTAAGAAACGCATTCCTCGTAGACAAAGGCGCAATGACCCCCGTAAGATACGCCATCTACTCTGGAAAAGTCCAGGACCTGATAAGAGACACAAAAACAATGTCAAAAGAGCGCGAAACCGTCACAGACCCCATGGCCCCTGAATACAACAGCGCATGCATCACCCCCTATTTTCTAATCGAAAACCAGAAGATATCCGCAGCAAAATAGCGCCATCATTCTAAACTTATAGGCATACAGCAAATAGAGATATCAACATGATTCGTATGATACCGATTTGTCCAAAAAAAAGACACAGAACATCACATATTTACAGAATTCTCAAATATCTCAATATACTCCTTAATCTTCTCAGTTTCCACAAGATTTAGGGATATCTGAAGACCGTAACTCGTTGGTTTTCGTATCAATATATTCTCCCGAAAAAGTTCTTTGACACAAGCCTTTACACTCCCACCCATGTGACCGGGAAAACTCTTAGGTATATTATCAACAGAAGTATGCGAATGCACAAACTTACCCTTATTAGTCAATTTCAGCAAGATTTTCCCTTTAATTTCATCATCAGTCATCTTTTCTGGCAACTACAACCACCCAAAAAACAAAAAGCGCTTAATACATATGTTAAATACAATTTACTTATATGTAAATTTATAAAGCTATGCATCCATAGGTACAAATACATACTAAGTAACTAAGTATAACCACCAATATAGAAAAACACATAACAAGCATGATAAGATACTAACAAATGGCAAAATACCAAAAAGTACTAGAGAGGGATACGAATGGAAGACATTAAAGAAAAGACACTACTAAACAAATTTCTAGGAGATTCACCAATTATTAGAATAGTTGATGCAATGTTAGAATTCAGAGGAAATGAAGTCACTCAAAAAGAAATCTATGAAGAAGCAGAAATCTCACGGCCTACACTACACGCATATCTCCCAATTCTGGAAAAACACGGCGTAGTCGTTGTAACTAGAAAAATCGGAAACAATAAACTCTACAAAATAGATGTAAAAAACAAAATGGCAAGATACTTCATAAATATGGAAAAAGAACTAGTTTTCAGAGCGCTCAACGATGCCTCACAAAATCATCAAAAAATTCCTGTAAAAGTTAGCTCAAACTAAGCACGTTATTCTAGTACAAAAAGCGCGATTATCCAATAAAACTCAAAAAACAACATTAAAACACAAAAAACGCCAAATACACTTCAGAACACATCCACCGAACAAACAATAGAAAAATTCAGCCACATGATGAATATACGAATATTGCTCGGATGTAGCGCCAAATTGGACAGATATACGAACTCTGTTAGGATATTAGTTATGTTATCTGCAATCGACAATAAAATCTTAAAGAGGTAATAATATGAAAACACCACAATGGATCAAGAAATTAGGCGGACATGCTGGCGAACTATATGTCGCAGCAGAATTATCTAAACGAGGCATCCCTAATGCTCTACTACCAGAAAATTTTTCAGATGATGATATCTTAATTGGCAAAAAGAATGGCAACTTATTGGGTTATATTCAGGTAAAATCATGCCATCCA
>JAFCBW010000023.1 GCA_017610525.1 Candidatus Nanohalarchaeota archaeon
CATAGATAAGGATAAATATCGCGAGTTCACAGAATGGTATATCCATGAATACCGTCTGGCAAAACACAACATTTCCCTTATTGAGCTATACTATCAAAGATACAAAAACAAACTACCTCCAAACGTACTTTCAATGCTCACATATTGGCTGAAATCATATTACGGGATATTTGAAGTGCAAAAAGTAGTTCCCGGCAATGGCGCCCATGTAAAAGACATAATATCCGGAAACGAGTTTTACCTTAATGACGTCTCATCATCAAAGGATTTATTTACCTATGATATCATTTTCTGTCACATTACCCCTATGTACGGAAAATACTACACCTCTGGCGCAGGGTATCGGTTGCCGAATAATGTCAAAGATGAACTAATAAAATTCATTGACATCAGGCTCCAGGAATACCTCCTTGCCAACAACGACACTTTGACCATAAGCCAATATGTGAATAAACGCCCGCGCATATTCAATGAATTTATACATGAGTACAATGCCAAAGAGCATATACCTGTCACCTATGAAGGTCATGCGATCTGCATTAGCAAATCCACTTTCAGGGTAAAGAGTTTTTTCCCTGTAGAACTGTTTTTTGACACAGACGACAAGTACCGCTTCATGGGTCACGATGATGAACTAAAAGACGGTCTAAGATATGATTACCTTATCCCTTATGATCCAAATTCAATGAAACAAAAACAGAAACAAAAACAAAACACAGGCGATAATTGTCATAGGTACCTGACATTATGCTACAATGATAAAGATGAACAGTGTTTATGTCTCGCAAACTTCACACTTACAAAAGACAGGCTAGATATAGAATGCATGTCAAAAGAGCGCCTTGAATCAGCAAAAAAACTGCTTGCTCCGATTATAGATTTAGGCAGTATTGTGTATATCGGGACAACACACGAAGACATGTCCCATTTTACAAAAAGAATGAGTGATGAACCAGACACGGCGGAAGAAGAAAAAGAGAAAAACCCAGAATATGTTAAACGCCTGTCAGACAAATTCCTTAAAACATATACTCTCAAATGGCTTGACACTAATCAGGATGAACTCAATGGCATGACCCCGAGACAGGCAGCAAAAACAGAAGACGGAAAAATAGCGCTAAAAGAACTATTAAAAATAATTGAAAATCAATACGAGCGCAACAGAAAAATAGGTGATCCTTATATGGACATACACCAGATCAAAAAGGAACTTGGCATGGATTAAGCGCCACTGCTCTTTATTTTCATCTGATAACAACATATTCTGCTGTAGCATGTGATTTGGGAACAGGCAGCCTATCTTCCATCAGCCCATCAACATGCATTTTGATTGCTTCATACATATTCTTCTCTGCTTCGTCATGTGTTTTACCCGTTGCTACGCAGCCCGGCAAATCCGGGGAATGCGCAGAATAGTTCCCATCTGCTTTTTCAATAACCACAAGAAATTTGTGCATAGTCATTTCAACTCCTTTTCTTTTTCTTTATGATTTGAGTTTTAGAAAGCCCCTGCCACCGCACCCCATACCCAAGATACCCAACCACAACATCAACAACATCAACCCCCGCATCCAAAAACATCATGGCAACATACCCCCTATCCCTCTTCCCCGAACAAGCAGCAGAAACAATCCCCCGCAGCTCCTCAATTTTATGCACAGAAAAAACACCCGCCCCCCTGACATACACCCCCTTGCCATTCTCTTTCCCATCAACACCAACAACATCCATACAAGCATCAAACTCATCATCAGTAAAGCACCCAAACTTCTCCTTAAGCAGACTTATGGAAACAAACCCTGCGCGCAAAACATCCCCCTCAATCTCAGCCGCAATCCTCTCCTTCTCCTTCTCAACCACACAAAGCCTCTCATCAAAATCACTAAACTTCTCCTCAAGAACCCTCAAAACAGGCCCATACGGGATATTCTTCCCCTTAAAATACACAACCGGATACCCGACATCCTCAATCTCCCTCTTAATCCCCTCATCATACGTACTACTCGCAACAATAATCATAGGGACCTTCATCTCCTTCAGGCGCCCCAACTTCCAGATTTTCTTCTTCTGGTAATACTCAGTAAAATACCCCATAATCTCAACAAACACCTTCGAATCCCCCCGTAAAAACGAAAAATCAGGCACATAAACAAACTCCTCAGCAACAATCGGCGCAGGCTCCCTCTCAACCTTCCACGACAATTTCTCATCCATGAAAAACCCGTAAAACTTCTCCTCAGGCGCACTATCAAACTTATCCTCCACAGCACCCCCGACAGCGACACCAATCTTATTAACCTCACCATATTCCATAGAAAACACATACTTCCTGTTCTTGATAAAAACAACAGACGTAAAAGAATACTCTACGCCCTCAAGAACCCCGAAAATCCCAAGCGCAACATTGCCAATCTTATTCCCATACTTCTCCGGCTTCCCGAACAACTCCACAGGTCCTGATATCTCCAATATGTACCCTCCACATTCAACAGAAATATCACACAAAACCCCATTATACTTGCACAGCAGATATATTCTTCGAACCACCCTCCCGGGAAGTTCAGGAAAGCTTATCCTGACATTCTCCGAATTCGAAAAAAGAGCCTTAATCACACCTTGATTATACAAAAGCACAACATCCTTAACCTCCCCGCATTTCCCAAGCACTTTCTCATCATCATGGTCACACCAGAGCGCATCATCAACACCCTTCCCCAACCCCCACTTATCAGCAAACTCCAAAATCACCTTCTCCCGCGCACCACAAAACCCCCCATACCTTTCATTAACAAACTCAAACAACAGTCCTCTCAACGACCCTGCACTCGAAACACCCATCTTATCCAGGACCTCAACCTCCCGCGAAGAAAAATACCCACTAAAATCAGGACTCCTGAAACAGTAAAAATCACTCATGACAGACTGTACAGCCCGCCCGACCTTCATATCACCCATAATCTCAACAATACTCTTCTCATCAAAATCCCCGATTTTCCTGCCGCACATACCCTCATAATATTCAGCCACCCTCTCTATCTTCACCTCATCATCATCCTTCAAAAAGAAAGGCACAATATATTTGCCCTTTTCCCTCCTCTGGAACTTTATGGCAGCAACAGGTATAGTTCTCATCCATCCTCACCCCCCTTCTGCTTCAGTTTCCGCCGGTTTGCCGCCTTAGTCTCAAGCGTCTTCTCACTCACAAGCTCATAAAGCACAGCAGTATCCTCCTTGGGCCGCAGGATTCGCCCAAGCCTCTGTATATACTCACGCTTGCTCCCGGTCCCACTGATAATGATGCCGACAGAAGCATCCGCAACATCAATCCCCTCATCAAGCACCTTGCCGCTTGCAATTTTCGTATAAGTCCCATCCCTGAACCGCGAAAGAATACTCATCCTTTCCTTCTTGCCGGTCTTTGACGTAATAAGCGCAACAAGATACCTCTTTGAGATAATCTCAACAATCGATATATACTCAGAAAATATAATCACCTTATCATTCCTGTGCTTTTCAAGCAGCTCAAGCACAACTTTTATCTTCTCACCTGCATTAAGCGCAATCTTCCTCGCCTCACTATGCGCAATCAGCGCATCATACGCAGCCCTGCTTCGCCCCGACATCATAACAATCTTAGAATAGCTTCGCGGTCCGGAAAACCTGATTTTTCTTGAAATCAGAAAATTCCTGAATATCTTCATATTCTCATCATACCTCTCCTTCTCTTCATCACTCAACTTAACACTGATTTTCTCAAGTTTAAAATTCGCAATATACGAAGAAACATCCTCATGCTCTTTCCTGAAAACAACAGGACCAATCAGCTCATCAAGATCCAGATGCAATTCATCCGCCCTCTCCGGGGTCGCAGAAAGCCCAAGACGGTGCCTCGCAATCACCCCCATAGCAATAGTCCTGTAAACCTCGCTTGGAAGATGATGCACTTCATCAAAAATAACAAGATCAAACCTGGCTGCAAGCGCACTGATATAGTTTTGCGCAGATGCATACGTAATAATCGTGATTGGCTTAATCTCATGCTCCCCGCCCCCGAAAACACCAATATCATCCTCCCGGACACCCAGGTTTTCAGCAACAGACACCTTCCACTGCTTAATCAGGTCAATAGTAGGCACAACAACCAGCGTATTCTCCCCTAAAGCGTCAATAGCAATAAGCGCCTGAATAGTCTTACCCGTACCCGTAGGCAGGACAACAACACCCCGCATATCATTCCCAACCCAAGTCTTATGCGCCTGCGCCTGGTAATCACGCGGTCTAATTTTCAGCTTTGTTTTAAAATTCAGCTTATTCTCATCCCTGAACTTGACAGTGAGTTTTTCCTTCGCAAGCGCATCCTTTACAGAAAAATAATGCATCGGAAGAACCCTGTACTTGTACTCAAGATTAGTCTTATAAGACGACATTTCCCGCACAAGCAGCGGCGCCTTTACCTCATCCTCAAGCGGCACAAGATGCGCTATATCAAGCGCTATATCAGACTCAACAGCAATATCATGCCCCTTCTGGAATATGATTACATTAGCAGTACCCATGATAATTATTTCACATGCAAAAATAAAAAATGATGACGAGCATCATAGAGCCCTTCACCTAATAGACCGCACAAATTTACTCATCCAAAAGACTAAATTCAACAACAACAGGTAAATGATCAGACCCAAGGTCAGGTCCGGTTTGGCGACCATGAATAACTACATTCTCAGAAACAAGGCAGTGGTCAATAGGAGTATAAAACAATGGCATCATCGCAGGCCATGACGGCTGGACTCCAAACCCCCTGCTGCTATCGCGCAGCCCGGAATCATCCACAAATTCACTAAAAAACACAGACCACGGAGCCGTATTGAGATCGCCGGCAAGGATAATATTGCCTTCTATTGAACTGGCCAACTGCGCCAGATTTTCAAGTTGCTGGTTCCTGTTAGTGAAATATGACTCACCGGCGGAGGCAATGGATGAGTTGTGATTACTGTCAGCTCCTGTTCATCATATTCAACATCCGCTATTATACTTGGCACATCAAGATTACAGAGGCCCGTAACAACCTCTGCGTTCATAGGATATTTACTCAGGAAAGCAACACCAAAATTATCACTATGCAATCTCTTTTCATAATACGGGTATCGCTCAAGCAGCGGCTCTATATTTCTCCACCACACATGATTAAGTTCCAGAAGAGCGACAAAATCCGGGTCAACTTCCTTAACATAATCCAACACAGCATCATAATCAGAATTCCCTGTATTAACATTAAACATCATCAATTTAAGCGGTTCCTGCGCACTATGTCCTGCATCCTCTCCAAAATAAAACGGCAGGATCAAAACCAGATTCAACATCGCAAACACAAAAGAAAGCGCACTCATCTTATATCTTTTGCCAACACCCGAAATTACGGCACCAGCTAAAAGAATAAAACAATACTGCACCCGAAAAGCACTAAAATTATCCAGAATCCAGTATAATTTACCTAAAAAACCAGCCACCGTCCCAACCGTAGCAAGAAACAAAACAACTCCAACAATTTCCAAAAAAAACATCAGGACAATTTTTGTCTTCTTACTGGTCTTCGCAGAAATATACGTTCCTGAATTATCATATCCCATATTCAGCACATATCTCATTTCACAGCACTCCTTCTTTTCATGGCAACACTAATATGCCTAATCATTCAGATACATTTCTGCTGAACTCATGAACGCCTCCTCAGGCTTGCCAAAGAACTCACCATCAGGATAAACAGACAATTCATATTTCTCATTGCTGTATGTATAGAAAGCAAACCCCCATCGGTCAGGACCAAAATATCGCAGCCGGCACAGGTGAGTCGGCGTATTCCTAAGCCGCTCAATATACTCTTCTTTAGTCTCACCCCACGATTCAGGATGGGAATCGTCATCAACAACCAAAGAATCAGTAAAAGCATCAATATAACAGAACTGTCCACGGAAACGAATATCAAGACGAGTATATTTCCCATTGAATCGCTCTTCAGCAATGCGCAGTATGCGCTTCCTAACCTCACTTTGAACATCTTCAGGAACATTCACCCCTCCTGAACCCGGGCTAAAAACCCAACATCTGCGCGCCATATCATGCCACCCCATTAAACTATAGAATTACCTGCTAAAACAATCAATAACTGTTTTCAGGTAGACCATCATCATCCCTTTATTCTCATCCCTCATCACACAACCATCCTCTGGCTCTTCCATCAATGCCTCGACAACAACTTTTAGAAGTTCCGGGTGTGAATTATTTTTAACCATCTTCCTTACAGAAGCTATAAAATCATCAGATGACTCATTTTCAAGAGATTCAATCATCTTCTCATTTGACTTTACTGCATTATCTAAAATATCTTCTGTAATTTCTGGTAATGGTGTGTCTTCTCCCTTTCCTTTTCGTGATATAATCTGCCAGACAACAACCCCCAAGTAAAGCAATACCTCCCGCTCATCCATATTTAAAGCATCACCATCCACTTCCATAAGATAGCCAAGAATAAGAGGCTGTTCTTTGTCCATACGTTCAATAATTTCATGTGCTTTTTCTGGAGTCATCTCTCCCATTTCTTTGAATGTTTTCTCGATAACATCCGGATGTATTTCCTTCATGCCCACCACCTGCTTACCTTTATCTTCTTTATAATGCCACAACCCTCTTAATCTACACATCAAAATACATAATCACTTGAATTAAGCAAAAGCGACATCCTCAAGTTTCTTCATCCTGGCATATAGTTTCTGTAATATCGCAATCTCTTTAGTATTTTTACTGGATTTTAATTTTAAATCATTAATGCCTCATTCAATTGCCATCACCAGGCACTCTATATCCCAGCGATACAAGCCTATCGGGCGTTTCCCCTCGTATTTCTCAATTCTCCTGTCCAGTCCAAATGATTCCGCCATCGCCCCAGTACACATTTTTAATTCCTCAAGTTCTTCCCCTTCAATCAGCACGTCATATTTTATGTCTCCAGAATATGGTTTCATATTAGCACCTCGTCTCCATTATTCACCCTCTGCGTCCCCCAATCCACCTATAAACTTCATCCCGTACCTCCTCAACCCCTGCGCCGGCCCCGACACCCAAAAGCGGCTTAACCCTATGCAAATCATGCTCCTCCCTGACACGCTCATACCCTCCGCCAGTAACATTAAGCAATATCCTATCAGTAGAACCCACCTGCTGATTCTCAACCGCCTTGACAAGAGACGCAACACTCACAGAAGCCGCGGGATCAATATCAATCTCCTCTGCGCTGACAAACAACCTCCCCGCATCATCCGCCTCCCTGTTACTCACACACTCAATCATCCCGCCCGCATCGCACAGCATATCATACACCCCCCCGGCCACAGAATACGGCGGATTCCTGTTTGAAAGCACATCAGCGCGCATCTCACGGATCGACGCCTCCGCATTAATCATATCAATATCTGCCGCAATCTCACGCCGCCCGTCCTTCCACGCACTATACATTGGAACAAAAGGCAGATTCTGTGAAAGGCAGAACTTAGGAAGCACATTACCGAACCGCCCATCCCGTATAATCCTCATCGCCGCCTCCCAGCACGCGATCGCACCGGTCCCGCTGCCAACCCCCTGGAAATAATAATCCGGCAGCCGCTTCATAAACACAGCCCCATCCAGAAGAACAGTACCCATCCCATCCCTTCTGGCAACATTCTTCGCACCCCCTTCACCCAAAAACCCCTTAAGCGAAGAGACCTTCTCACCAAACCTGATCGCATCAGTATAATCCCCTCTGACAGATATCAGGCAGACATTATCCGTCTCCTGTGTAGTCCACATACGCTCAAGGCAGCACTCAGGAACAACAGTGACCACCGGGCTCTGTGTCACAGAAGAGATCTGCGCAAACGCCCTCGAAGTATTCCCTGCAGACGCCACAACAAGCGTATCTTTGCACTTCTCCTTTACCCGGACAACCGTAGGCAGCACTTCCAGTTCCTTAAAAGAGCACGACTTGATATTCGCATGCCTCTCAGGCCAGTACCCATTAAACGTGATGTATAGGTTCTTCAATCCAAGCTCCTTTGAAAGGCCTTCACTTTTATACGTAATAGGCCCCGAATCAACAGGAAGATGGCCTTCAACAGGAAGAAAATCAATATACTTAAACACCCCTGGAAGATTCCTGACCGTAAGCTGCTCTGCACGATACTCAGTCCGAAGCAAAGAATTATGCCCCAAAGGACACCTGTCCGTACACTCATCCTTCACGACTTTGCCGCATTCAACGCATCTCAAGACATACTTCTCATTTTCTATATTCACAGTCTCACATCCTCGATCCTCACATGTGTCCCATACTCTTTATTAAGCACCATATTGACAACCCCTGTATGGCTCAGGTTCATCATGCAATACCCTGGCAAGAACCTCTGTCTCAATCCAAACACCGGCTCTTTGGCAAAAACCCTCGCAACACCCTCGAACCCTGCCACATGATACGCTTCAACATCAAAAAATTGCTTGCCTCTCGAATACTTCGGACCCACGACCCAGCACGTCAAAACCCCTGTAACCACATTCGCATCAATCACCTTAAGCACATGCTGCACAGGACACCCCGCCCCCGCAGGCCTGCCGACAACAATATCTCCCTTTTTGATATTCCACTTTTCAACAAGGTCTCCCCTGAACAGAAGTATTATCTTCCTGACAGAAACCTCCCCCGGCAGCGGCTCAAGAATAAAATCATACTTCCTGTCAAGCAGATCCGACCCCGAATAAACCGCATCCTCAGACACTGCCTCCTCCTTTCCTTTACCATAAAACACACAATCAGGATAACTCTTCTCTCCTTTATCCACAAGCTCAACAAACTCAGTGCAAGTCTTCACACCGCACATCCCGCAGTTTTTGCCGGGTGGCTTCCACTTCATCTCCACTCAATCTCCCCTGTACAGGTAGTCAGCACCGTCCAGCTTCCTTATCACTCCAAAATGATTCTGCCATCCAATATCTTTTTTGCCGATGCAGACAGTGCAAACCCCAAGTGGCGCCATACCCCTCAACTCAATCTTATCTTTATCTATATCAGAAAGAGAATCAATAGTCCTCATAAGATATTGTACTCCTGTTCCCTGCACGGCATTCATCTCAACAATATCCATGCTCTTGCTGACTTCCTTTATCTTCTCCCTGAACACCTCCCTCTCTGCCTGCGAAATCAGGTCAATTTTGGTGACCACAGCAACATCAGCCAATGATACCATAGGTCCCATCTTAAGAGGTGTATTTGTCCCGCTGATAGCGCTAAGCACAACAATGCCAAGCCCTTCTGTAGTGTACGGGGAACACCTCAAACACAAACCTGCACTCTCCATAATAAGAAAATCAGAACCATTCTTCTCTGCCCAATCGATAGCATCCCCAAGAACCATGATGCCCGTATGGTCAGGGCAAAGGTCACCGGAATAAACCTTCCGTGTAGGGATGCCGAACTCCTTTTTAAGCTCTTCATCCTCAAAAGCCCTGACAACATCAATCTTAAAATAAGAAACCTTACTCTTCAGAAGCAGATGCCTTATCACCTGCCTCGCAACAGTCGTCTTGCCCGCAGATGGAGGACCTGCTATGATCAGCAATTTCATCTCTAACACGCCTGCCCAAACAGCTGCCAACAGTCTGCTATTGATTCACCCGACCTTATCTTCTCCCGTACAATATCAATTCTCCTATCAGTCTGCATTATCTCCTTCAATGTACTCTTCTCCTCACCATTAGGCTTTATGACTTTTTCAACAGCGCCATTACTCATGACAACCCTCTTATCGCACATAAGCGATATCAGCGGATCATGGGTGACGAAAACCACTGCCTTCCTGAACCTCTTCACACACTCAATCACTTTGTCCTTGTATATTCCTGCATTTTCAACCTCATCAAGAAGAATTATCGGCGAATTGCTGATAACAACAGCATCGGCGATCATCAATGCCCGTGTCTGCCCACCCGAAAGCCCGGTAATCTTCACATCACCGGATATTTTCTCTCCAACAAACTCATTTGCAAGCTCAATTGTTTTCAAAGCCACATCCTCCACATCACCCATCTTCCTTGCTTTTATATGCATTTCAAGAAACTCAGAAACAGGCAGGTCAGCAAGACACTTAGTATTCTGTGTGATTGATGCAATCGGCTTCTTTGATGGGTCCCGCACATATTCTTCCGGCGGATGCGCGCCATTGACAAGAACAGTCCTGCCTGTAACTGTATCTTTTCGTGCAAACATCTCTATATCATTGATAAGTGCGCTCTTGCCAGAACCAGTCGGGCCGACAATAGATATAGTCTCACCGGGCACAATAACAATATTATCATAGCCTTCTTTCTCCCCGTTTTTCTTCGTGCCGGGCAGGATTCTTATCTCTCTTATATCAATATCTTCAGGATCCATAACACATTATATGGGCAGATAAGTATTTATGTCTTTCCCAAATTATCTGAATTATTGACCTTAATAGGAAAAACATATAAAACTATTTGCCTAATAATACTAATATGTTATCCAAAAGAATATTCGATAGTAATACCGACTTCAAAACACTTTTAGGAGATGAACTAAAGAAAAAAGGCATGAGCATAAAAGAGCTTGCAGACAGGTCAGGGATACCCGCCGCAACCATCTATAAGATAACCTCCGGCGAAAGAGACCCGAGATTTTCAACAGTAAAAAGAATCATAAGAGTTCTCGACCCCAAAAAAGAAGATTTCATAGCGATCATTGGCGCAAAATTCCTGCTCCACGAGCTAAGAACCCCTGAAATAGAAATCGGCAGCAAAAACTACAAAATAAAAGAATGCCCCATAACTTCAATAGAAGAATGCGTAATCTCCACTGTCCGCGCAGAAAAAGACGGCGCATCCGGCATAATCTGCGCCCCTGTACTTGCATCAATGATAGAAAAAGCCGTAGATATTCCTGTAGTGATAATGCGCCCAAAAGAAGACGTCCTGAAAGACGCCATCTCAAGCCTTGTAAAAAAGATAGCCTAAGACTCTGATTGCTTTCTAAGGATGCCGGTTATATTTTTAAAAAACAAAGACGCATTCTCAAGAGACTCCTCTGCCGGTTCCAGATTTGCCTGCGGAAGCTTCTGGTATGTATATTTACCTCTTTTGCCTTTCTCAAGAGAATATATTCCCAAAAGATCCTCTGCGCGCATAATCATTCTTTGGTATATCATCAACAACTGCACATCCAGCT
>JAFCBW010000127.1 GCA_017610525.1 Candidatus Nanohalarchaeota archaeon
TTGGCTGGTTACATAATTTACATAACAAAAAAAAAGAACAATCAGAAATGCTATTGGATGGCCCTCTTCCAGAGGAATCTTTTGTAAGAAGGCCACATATTTAGACGAAAATCAATAGAAACAATATTATTGCCCCCACCTACCCGCGACATCCCCCAAAAATAATATAAAACCCAAGACCAATAAAACTCCATAGGTGATACAAAATGTTAGAACTAAACGCAGAAAATTTCGAAACTGAAGTAACGAACTCAGAAACTCCGGTAATAATCGACTTCTGGGCATCCTGGTGTGCTCCATGCCAGATGATGGGTCCAATCTTCGAAGAGTTAAGCAAAGACTACACAGGAAAACTAAAATTCGCAAAACTAAGCACAGAAGAATCCCCTGACCTTGCATCCAGATTCAACATCACAGGAATCCCATGTCTTGTAATCACAAAACAAGGCAAGGAAATAGACCGCATAGTAGGCTTCGCCCCCAAAGAAACCATGAAAGAAAAAATAGATGTCATCCTATCAAAAATCTGAAATGATGAACAACTTCACAAACAAGACCCACACATACGCAATAGTAGGCGCATCAAACAACCCCGAAAAATACGGCTATAAAGTCACAAGACACCTGAAAGAATCCGGCCATGAAGTCATACCGATAAACCCCAAAGAACAAAAGATACAAGGCATGAAAGCCTACAAAACCCTAAAAGACTGCAACAAAAAAATAGACACCGTAATCTTCATAGTCCCTCCCGCAGTCACCGAACAGGTCCTGAAAGACATGCCAAAACAGATCAAAAAAGTCTGGATGCAGCCCGGGAGCGAAAGCGAAAACGCAATCAAATACTGCAAAGACAACAGCATAGAATGCACCCACAACACATGTGTCATGCTAGAAAAACCATGATCTTACCTTCTAAACACATAGACATACCTATTCGCAGACCGATGCACAAAAATCTCAAACCGCTCAACAAGCTTCAATTCCCGCGGACACCACAATTCAGCAACATCGCACGCAACAACCGCATACTTCCCCTTCTTAAGAATATTGGGCAAAACCTTCATAAACCCGCGATATGTTTTCTCCTTATCGTCCTTCATAACCGTACTCTTCCCCCACGGCAGATCACACACAACCCCGTCAAACTTCCTCCGAAGGCACCCCGCATCAAGCGCATCCATCAAAAAAAACTTGCCGTCAGCCACCCCGTAATGAAAAAGATTCTTTCGCGCCCCGAAGACATGCGCCCCAATAATATCACATCCAAAAACATCCATCCCAAGAAGCCCTGCCTCAACAAGAAAAGCCCCCGACCCGCAAAAAGGATCCAAAACCCGATCGCCCTTAGAACACCGCAAAAGATTAACAAACCCCCTCGCATCAACTGCATTCAAAGTCCCGCACGCAAAATAAGGTCTATGTTTCGCATCGCGCCCCTGAAGCCCCTTCTTATCAATACTGCACACAACCTTCCCAAAAAAACACTTCTTCTCGCACACATAAATCCTGACAACACAATCACTCGAAAAATCAACCTTGACTCCACTATCATACAACATCTTCCCGACCTTCCTCTCAACCTCTGCCACAGCACAAAACCCGCCACCGCCAATCTTTTTCCCCCGCACCTTCACATTGCTGCAAAGATTGGCGCAGTCAACAGAACACACATCATCCCCGAAAAACAAACACACCTCACGCACAAGCGCAAGCCCAGAGAAATCCACATCCTGTCGCGCCCGAAAAACAACAACCCTGTCCTCCCTCAGAACAACCTCAAAAAAAGACCCCTGCGCACAAACATAAGCGCGAAGCTCAGCAAGAGACAACTCAACACAATCACCGAAAAGCACACAAACAAACTTCAATATCATCAACTATTTCAAATTCTGTTCTCAGCCCCATCCCAGAACTCACGAGACTTAACCTTCAAGACCTGCTTCCCCTTAACAACCCGAAACCCCTCACAAATCACATCCGCAATATTTGCAGGCACCCCGCGCCCCCGAACACCCTCCTTGGTTCCTGCGAAAAACAACTTGACGCAATCATCAATCAAAAGACACTCCCGCTCAACCTCCGCCACATACCTGTCATCCTTAAGCCACACCTTCTTATGCATCTTAATGAACCCCTCCTGGTGCTTGACTGGGTTAAAAACAGAAGGCCCGCAAACAACCTTATACTTCGAGACATTAGTATTCGTGACCTTGAAACCCACACCGCACTCATCATCACCAAACACCCACGAATCAATGCACAAAAAATCATTACGCCCGAGAAACCCCACAAAATTCAAAAGCATCTTACGAAGCTGCGGATACAGCACATCCTCAATAACATCCGGCCTCTCAAAAACAACAGCATAAATCCGGACACCTTTCTCCTCATACGACCTCACAATCGAAAGGCCATCAACCTTCCTCTTCCTTGGAAAAAAATACTTAAGCTCCGGCTTCAAGCCGAACTTCCTCGCACAAACAATAAACCGCGACAACTTCTCCAGCGAAAGCACAGCACCGACATTCCTGTTTTTATCAACAGGGTCAACAACAATCAACGGCTGCTCCTTAAACATCCTCGAAACCGTCTTATAGCTGCGCGAAGAATAAAACCCCGAAGCATCAATGATCTCCTGGTACTTCCAATCCTGCGCACCGCGAATAACCTTCGAAAAACTACCATAATGAATAACCAGGATCTCGCACAGATACCCTGAAAACCCCTCCGTCTTAAGGTCAGACCCATAGCATCCAATCCCCTTGAGGAACTTCTTAAGCACCCGTACCTCATCGTTTTTCTTAAGATTCGAAAGAACATACTTCGTATGAAAAGGCGTCCTGTCAACAGCACTCATAAGCTGCTTCGTACTCCTGATACTATACGCAGGCACAACCTCAACCTCATACCTGTCAATTACTCCCTTAGTATAAGGATGCTCCGCATACGAAACAACATAATCTCTGCAGCCGAACGTCTCAAAAACCGCCTTCCCTATCTCAAGCCCTATGCGCTCAAGCTCATCGCGCGAAACAGACACCGGGAAAAACACAAAAATATCCAGATCCTTATCACCAGCTAGAAACGTATCCTTGGCGACAGACCCCATAAGCTTAGCCGAAAGCCCAAACTCCTTCTTGACAAAAGACGCAATGCGCGAAAAAAGCTCAAAAGACACCTGCACTTCCGCCACACTCGGCTTAACCCGACTGACAACCTCATCAAAAACCTGCTTCATACCTGTATCTAGGTCAAAATACTATAAATAAATGTCATACTCATGATGTATCTCAAATCGAAAATTTATGTATTTGATATTTTAGACAATCTGTAGTTGCCTATTCTTTATTCATCTCTATGACCTTGAGCATAGCACTACAAATATTATCTGCTGTCCCATATTCTTCATAAAATTCCCTCCCAACACCCTTTTGAGGCTCGTAAACACCTGCAAAATCCTTCTCTATCACCTTCACCGTTTCATATTTTGGATTGATAATTTCATTTTTCGTAACACTTACTTTTATACCTAAAAGCCCCAAAAATTCCAGCCATTTATCATCATATTCACACTCAACCGAAAAGTCAGGACCATGACAACGATCGGCACCAGCATAAACCACATATTTCCCGTTTGTTCCCTCTCCGGAACCGGTGCGATTGCAGAACTTTCTTTCATTGGCCCCACATCGATATTGAACCAGATAACGATAAAGGTCACTCCCAAAGCGATAAA
>JAFCBW010000128.1 GCA_017610525.1 Candidatus Nanohalarchaeota archaeon
ACAAGAATTTATGAGGATAAATCACTGAAATTGCGGTGGTAAACACCAACTGTCAAATGGCGGTACTGACAAAATTAGCTTGAGCTATGTAGAAGTGGCGAAGTTAGGTTATAAGGAACTAATTTAAACTTATAATCTGAACTCCCATGATTTAGCGCATTTATAAATGGATCCATCACTTGTTCTCCAACAACAAAAACATTTTTCGGCATACTACCACCATCCAAATTTATCTATATTCGTACTATTTCCAGACGCCATTCGACCGACATAAGAAATCCATCGGAAAAATAACATCCTTACATCTTACTGAAACCAGGATTATTTAAATCTTTGTGTTTTCAACACCATAAAGTAAATATATTCTTCTGAGGCCCCCTATCGTCCATATTCCTTCACCCCCCCCAACAAATATAAAACTAAAACCCCAATAGACACTTCATGATACAAAGAAAAGAAATCCAAAACATGGTAAAAGACTACAAAGACATAACAATCGGCATCTTCGGCTCCCACTCCGCAGAAGAGATCGGCATCTCCGCAAAATCATTCGGCTTCAAGACAGTCCTCATATGCGAAAAAAACCGAGACACCCTCTACACAAAATACAGCAAAAGCCTCTACGACCACATAATCATCCTTGACAGCTTCAAAGACATAATAACCCCCGAAATCCAGGACAAACTAAACTCAATGAACACAATATTCATCCCCAACCGCTCATTCTCAGTCTACACCGGCTACGACAACATAGAAAACAAATTTCGCGTACCGATGTACGGCAACCGCTACATCCTGCGCGCAGAAGAGCGCACAGCCCAAAACAACCAGTACGGCCTCCTGAAAAAAGCAGGCATAAGAACCCCAAAACACTACAAGAAGCCAGAAGACATAGACAATTTGGCGATAATCAAGATTCAGCAAAAACACAACCCTCTGGAGCGCGCATTCTTCTACGCAAAAGACCACGAAGACTACAAAATACAGAGCGACAAACTAATAAAACAAGACATAATAGACGAAAAAGAACTAAAAACCGCAAGAATAGAAGAATTCATAATAGCCCCGCGCTTCAACGCCAACTTCCAAAGCTACACCATTGGCTCACTAGGCACAATCGACTTCGCCGGCTTCGAAGACAGGATTCAGACAAACCTCATGGGCCTCCTCAACCTCCCCGCAAAAGACCAGCTAAAAATAGACATCCCAATAAAGAACGAGGAAATCGGCCACCACGGCATGACAATGCGCGAATCAAAAAAGATCTTAGTCTACGAAGCAGCAGAAAAGTTCAGAGAGACCTGCATAAAAGAATACCCTCCAGGCATAATAGGCCTCTTCTCACTACAGGGCGCAATCCCTGAAGGTAAAAACGGCCTCGAATTCGTAGTATTCGACGTATCACCCCGCATCCCCGGCTGCCCATGCGTAGGTCCCACCTCCCCTGAAATGCGCCGCCTCTCATTCATCCACAACCAAAAAATCGAATCCCCCATAGACCTAACAATACTTGAGATCAAAACCGCCCTAGAACAAAACAAGCTGAGTGACATAGTAACATAACACAAATTCCAAAAAAACCTCTTTCTGCTAACAAGTTCATTTATACACAATCCGTAAACTTACTCTCATCCATAGAAAAACATTAAACCTTCCACAAACATTAATCAACACAACAACCCTTCAGGCGAGGAGACACCCGTCATGGACCTAATCTACCTAAAAAAATTAGACACAGAAAAAGCAAACACATTAGAAAAATCAATCTACAACCGCTGCTCCGTAAGATCATTCTCAGGCAAGCCAGTAAAACTCAACACCCTCTCAAAGATCATCTGGTCAGCCCAGGGCATGACCAACGAGCCAAAAAGACGCACAACCCCTTCAGCCGGCGCAATATACCCCCTCGAACTATTCATCATCTCAAGAAACATAACCGACCTCGAAAACGGCATATACCACTATCTACCCGAAGATCACGCCCTCGACCCCCAAAAAGAAGGCCGCTTCACAGAATCACTCGCAAGAGCATGCTTCCACCAGACATTCATACAGGATGCAGCATTTGCGATAATCATCGCAGGCGACTTTGAAAAAACAAAACAAAAATATAGCGAAAGAGGCGAAAGATACGTATTCATGGAAGCAGGCCACGCCTGCCAGAACATGTCACTTATAGCGACAAACCTCCTTCTTGCAACCGTAGTGATCGGTGCATTCAACGACAAAGAACTGCGGGACCTCCTCAACCTCGGCGACTGGTACCCAATCGCCGTAATGCCATTTGCATACGAAAAATAGTGGCACAAAAACATATTTAATACTTACTCCCCCAAATATCCCTATGGACAAAATACAGGAAATCACAGCAAAAGACATCATGTCAGCAACCATAAAATCCATAGACAAAAACGAAACCCTGAACAAAGCAGTATCCATACTCATCAATAACCATATCCACAACCTTGTGGTTTTCGAAGACGACAAATACGCAGGCATCTTCGGCTACAAGCAGCTTGCGAAACTCCACCGCAGGCCGGAACAAAGCACAAAACTTGCAAACTTCATCTCCAAGCCACCTGTGATTGCAGAAGATACAGGTATACTGGACATTGTCGAACAGATGTACCTCCTAAACTACAAGATGATGCCTATTGGAGACAAATCAAAAATCACGGGAATTGTAACCGAGCGCGACATCCTCAACGCAATAGTCACATCCGGTCTCCTTACCGGCAAAAAAGCAAAAGAATTCATGACCCCCGACCCTTTGGTCCTTTATGAAAACGACTCATTAGGGAAAGCATTCTCATTATTCCGCAGGAACAACATAAGCCGTATACTGATAATTGACAAAAACAAAAAGCTCACAGGCATCCTCGAATCACTTGACCTGATAAGAGAGATGACTTCAAAAGAGCAATACGGCAGAGATTCAGGTGCATCCTCTTCATCCGGCTACATCCAGCCCGGTGCATACATATCAGACATAATCTCAGAACACGAAATATCCATAAAATCACTGATGTCAACAACACCGGTCAGCGCCAGTCCTGACGACCTCCTTACAGGCAAAATAGAAGAGACCCTGAACCTCAACACATCCACAATAGCAATAATCGACAAAAGCAGTTACCCAACAGGCATAATAGCCCCGAAAGACATAATACACTTCCTTGCATCATTAAAAGAGAGACAAGAGCCACAGATACAGGTATCCGGCATTGAATCCATAAGAACAATCACTGATTTCGAAAAAGCAGAAATCCTGAAAATTGCAGAAAGAACCATAAACAAAATATCAAACATATCTGAACCCCGCAACTTCGCAATACACGCAAAAGCATACAATCAGGAATCAAACAAAACAACATACACTTTCCGCTGCAAACTCAACACAGCCAGCGGTTCACTATTCGCAAAGACTCATGGTTTTGACCCAATAGACACATTCTCGTCACTCGCAGATGAAGTAGAAAAACTATTCATAAAAAAATCCAAAAAGCGAAAAGATACCATAAGATCAAGCATCCGTGACGCAAAATACAGCATTTAATTTAATATGCAATTTAAGAATACTTGCACTAAAAAACCAGATTTAGTCAATCCAACAATAATTGACTGTTGTGTTAGATTGCCACATCATAACACTATCGTGTTAAGCTTTTGAACTATGTTCAAAATCATGGAACTTGCGTTCCAAGCTTTTCAACATTCGTTGAAAATA
>JAFCBW010000129.1 GCA_017610525.1 Candidatus Nanohalarchaeota archaeon
CTGTCTATGATATTCATGGAACAAAGTTGTTTTATGAATTTACAGTGACAAAGGATGGAAAGGCTATTGGTGAGATAGAGATAGCCGCCAGTAAAGTGCTTGGCAGTTCATTACGCAGGGTAATCCTAAGTCCGCCTATGGATAGAGAAACCGCAGCACAGAAAGCTATAGAAGTAGCAGAAATAGAATATCCTGACTACAAAATACAGTCTACAAAGTCTGTGTGTTACAGTTATCCAAAAGAGGGTGTGATGGTAACTTTGGCAAAACCTGAAGCTAAAGAAGAACAAACGGTCATAGTAGACCCATACACTTCCTCAATGATTCCCTTAAAAGAACCTGAAATGGAAGGTGAACCTGGAGTCTGGTCGATCTATGACAAGTTATCTGCCGAAGAACGGGCTGAGAGGGTAGAGAAATGGAGCGATGCTGCCAAATTTGTAGCCGATTACTCAGTGAATGGTAACTCCGCTAAAGAGGATGGTGGAGATAGAGGTAGCAAAACCCTGTCTGTGTTAAAACATGCTCAGCTGCTCCCCTGGTACTGTGCTCCGGCCACAGGACAGATGATATCAGACTACTATGATTATGATCATTCACAATTGCATGTAGCTGATTGCATGGGGACTACTACATCAGGTACAACACAACAAGGTCAACTGGACTATTACCAGGATGACATAAATAAACCTAACTCTTGGTACGACAACACGCCCCTCTGGAGTGAGGCTGTAAACGAGATAAATGCTGATCGACCGTTGAAAAGTGGTGTTGAAGGACATGCGAGATGCTGCAGAGGCTGGAAAGACACTGGAGGTAACTACCTATATATCAATGATCCATGGCCAATGCTCATAGGAGATATATACTGGGAAGACTGGGACGATATCCTCCACACAAACTATATCTATGTGAAGTGAGGGGTTGACTCTCACTTCCTTTATTTTTTAAAACAATAAATTAATTAATGGTAAAGAGGATTTAAAACTATGAATAAAAAATATTTGATCATCATAGTAGTGTTGACAATTGTAGCTGTATACGGTGGGGGACTGTTATACCCTTATTGTGTCAAACCCTCTGCTGGAGGATTTATGTTAGCGATGAGTGATGAGAATCTATCCGAAGTCGAAGTAATTCTGAGAGAGAACCTGCCTACTTCATTTACTACAGAGAAAGTAGACTGGATAGGTCCCACATATTACACAGTCATTCCATCGTCTGAGTTTAACGGTTTAAATGAAATTTTATGGGATAACGAAAGTATAATGATTACAGCAGCAAAGCAGGAAAATGGAGCTACATATGCTTTTTTCCATAGTTGTTTTGGCAAACGCGAACGGGAGTACAATATAACAGAACTTCAGGAACCCCTGAATAAATACTCACTTGAAGCAAAAGAAGTTAACCAGATATATGTACAATTTGAAGATAACGTGCGTTTAAGCGAGATCGAAGAGATATTGCATCTTTTAGAAAACGAGAGCAATGTGATTAAAGTATCCCCTGATGTTCTTGAGAGGTGAAAATGATGAAAGCTGATAACCGCGTTCGCAACGAATGAGCTACCCAACTACCTAAATGGGACGATCCTGAACAGCGATACCAGAGTTATAGCGACCAAGATTTTATAGGCGCGATGTTGTTTACTATCTTGTCAAGAGAAAAAATCAGGATGAAGCATAAATGGAATATAAATTATGATGAAAAGATCGAGAATTGGCATACTACTTAGAGGAATTTTGGGGTTGACAATACCCGCCGCCCACCATCTTTACCTACCTACGCTGCTTCCGGCACTTACCCGCCCGCCCGCCTCGGTTATTGATGAGTACGGTGGGGGTTTCGCCATGGCTGTTAAAATATATAAGTTATGTGATTTTTGAACCACAGAGTGCACAGAGTATTTTTGTTTTTCTCTGTGTCCTCTGTGCTCTCGGTGGCTCGTATTAAAATGATTTCAGCCCCCGTTAGTTCTTCAATCTCCCGCTACCCCTCCGCTCTCCCACTGTGATCAAGAAGTAGCACGCCTGTCCCAGCCAAACACTGCGACAGACGGCACGCGGGTGTGGATAATAACTACCATACCACGCGGCAAACTTGCTCTGCGAGTCTGTGAGTGCTTGCAGCAGTGGCGGTCCGTTACTCACAGTGCATGGGTGTGCAGGAAAGAATAAGGGACGAACAGATGAATGAACGGACGCGCGCCGCCTCATGAGCGAGCCAGACCCCGGGGCAATAACCACGCCAACCACGGCGCTTGTGTACTGCCAGCACAAACTTCCTATCATGTACTGGTTTACGGGCAATATTATATAGTTTATGTATAAATAGTTACATATTTTGTTACTTAAAACTCACTAATAGAAACATATATTTACACATGACACATATATGTATTTATGGCTACAGAAACTGTTACCCAAAATACAGAACTTAGAAAAGGAATCTCCAAAAAAGAGGCGCTTTTACTCAGCTCGTTTGCAGAAAGAAAAAAATACATAATCACACTTTCGGATATATTGTGTGAGACCAGTTGCACTTACAATCATGCAAAGGTCATCGCAAACCGCCTCCTTAAAAAGAAATGGCTTATACCAATAGAAAAAGGCAGGTATCTCATAGCGCCGCTTGAAGCAGGAAAGGAACCAGTCTATACAGAGCATGAATATGCTATCGCCTCTGTGCTTGTGCAACCATATTATATATCTTACTGGAGCGCACTGAATTATCACGGCATGACAGAACAGGTGCCTTTCACCGTCTTCATCGCAACAACCAAAAGACGAAAGAACAAAAAAATACACGGTGTAAACTACAGTTTCGTAACCCTCGTAAAAAACAAGTTCTTCGGCTACATGACAACGACCATAGCAGGAATGCAGGTTAATGTTTCTGATAAGGAGAAGACTATCGTTGACTGCCTTGACCATCCGGAATACTGTGGCGGAATAGGCGAAACCGCAAAGGCGCTCTGGACCGCAAGGCAGGAAATTGATCTTGAAAGACTTCTGGACTATGCAATTAAGACGAAAAACGGTGCGGTTCTGAAACGACTGGGATATCTCCTGCAAAAATTACAGATAAAAATGTCCGCCGAGCTGGATGAAATAATAAGGGAAAATATCTCAAAAGGATATTCTGTGCTTGACATAACCCTAAAAAAAGAAGGGAAACACAACCATGAGTGGAATCTTCTGGTCAATGTTTCCGACAAGAAACTGCTGGAATGGAGAGATGTCTATTGATAGATAAAACAGATATTTACAAAACCGCACGCAAAAAAGGGTTTCCGGCAGGAGTGATCGAAAAAGAATACATGCTGACCTTGTTTCTTGAACAGATCGCAAAACAGGGCAATCGATTCGTATTCAAAGGTGGGACTGCACTTAGCAAGGTTTACCTTGATTATTACAGAATATCCGAAGATCTGGATTTCACATATGTGGGCGGTAGTATTGATGAGGCAAGAGAGACAATACACGCAATATGCAAATATTTGAATCTGCAAATAAAAGATGAAAACAAAGTCCGGAACAGTTACAATGCTGCAATAACGTTTGTCGGTCCTTTGCAGTATAAAAACCACATAAAAGTCGATATAA
>JAFCBW010000024.1:0-3270 GCA_017610525.1 Candidatus Nanohalarchaeota archaeon
TGCATAAAAGAAGGGTACAGGAAATGTACAAACTGCACTGAATTTCCGCAGATTTGATTACCAACTCATAATTTAATAGACAATCAAAAACACAATAGGTGATAAACAATGAAACTAAACAAAAACACAAAAAAGCCAATAGACATGCCGAAACTAAAAAGCCCCTTCATAAGAAAAGAAATCAACAACCAATACGTCTGCACCCCGGAAATCAACAAAGACTACAGCTGGGTATTCACAAAAGAAAGCACCGCAATAGAAAAACTAGACGGCACAAACATAAGCATAGTCATAGAAAACAAAACAATAACCCAAATCTACAACCGCAAAAACCACATCGACATCTGGAAAAAAGGCAGCAAAATATACGCGCAGGGCATCTTAGAGACAATAGACCGCCACTACTTCACACCGAAAAGCATGGCTGACGGCCAGTACTTCGGCGAACTCATCGGCGCAAGAATCAACGGAAACCAGTACCATCAGGACAACCCAATCTGGCTCCCCTTCTACCATTTAGAACAAAACTACCGCTACAAATTCTGGGGTGGCTTCGTAAAAGAACTCGACGGTCTCAAAGACCACGAAATCTACGAAAAAATGCGCAGCCTCTTCAAAGGCCTCTGGAGCCTCTACAAGCGAAAAAAAGCAATCAAAGGCGACGTAGACGAAACCACCGCCTTCGAAGGTCTCGCAGCCGAAGGCATAGTATTCTACAGGAAAGGCACCCACGAGATGTGCAAACTAAGGCGCGACATGTTCGACTTCTACCGCGGCAGGCACCACAAAAACAAAGAAATCACACAAAGGAGACTCAGATTATGACAAATGAAATACAAGATAGAACTTTTGACCGGGTCTATAATAACATAAAAACCGTATTGGAAAAAGCCAGATGTAATGCATATCGTGCAGTCAATTTTGCAATGGTCAGCGCGTACTGGCAGATAGGAAAAGTTATCGTCGAAGAAGAACAGGAAGGCAAGAAAAAAGCAGATTACGGCAAAGCTTTAATTACAGAATTATCAAAAAAACTCACAGAAGAATACGGTATTGGTTTTACAAAATCAAACCTGTTTTATATGAGGCAGTTCTTTCTCACATTTCAGAATTTCCACGCACTGCGTGGAGAATTGACATGGACGCATTATCGGCAACTGCTGCGTGTAGAAAAGGAGAGTGCAAGGCAATTTTACCTGCAGGAATCCATCAACAGCAACAGGAGCACAAGAGAACTGGAACGACATATCAACTCTCTCCTATATGAACGAATTGCCCTAAGCAAAGACAAAGAAAAAGTAAAAGAATTGTCAGAGCAAGGTCAAATCATCAAGACCCCGAAAGACATTATCAAAGAGCCCTACATTCTGGAATTTCTGGGATTAAAAGACAACACAAACCTTCACGAAAGCGACATCGAGCAACTATTGATCAACAAGCTCAAACAATTCTTACTTGAATTAGGCAAAGGATTCTCCCTGGTAGCAAGGCAAAAACGAATAACCGTAGGAGGAGACCATTATTACATTGATCTGGTATTCTACAATTATATTTTGAAGTGTTTCATCCTCATAGACCTGAAACTAGGCAAACTCACACATCAGGATATAGGCCAAATGGACTTTTACACGCGCTATTACGAAAAAGAAGAAAAGCAGGACAGTGACAACCCGACAATCGGTTTAATCCTTTGCTCATCCAAAAACGAATCAATGGTGAAATACACACTCCTGGACGAAAGCAAAACAATATTCGCATCAAAATACAAACTCTGCCTGCCGACAGAAGAAGAACTAAAAAAGGAAATAATGAGAGAGCGCAAGCAAATAGAACAGGAAAAAAACCTCGCACCACAAAAAACTATATAATAACCAGAAAACAAAAATACCTCATGCGTACCAACAAAATAAGCGACACCGTCTCCGTAATCCATATAACCCCTCTGGACTCAAACATATACATAATCAACAACACCTTACTCATAGACACCACAACAGGCCACCATGCTACCCTCATAAGAAAAGCCCTGGACACACTAGACATAGCCCCTGACGACATCACCTGCATAATCAACACCCACACCCACATAGACCACATCGGCGGCAACCATCTCTTCAAAAACGCAAAAATCATGATGCACGAATCCGCAAAAGCCGCCCTGAACGAACCCACCCTAAAAAACACCTTCTCAAAATATTTCAACACAACCCTAAAAACCCACAAGATCCACATCCCACTCAACGACCGCGACACCATCCGCGCAAAAGGCACAAAACTCGAAATAATCCACACCCCCGGCCACAGCCCCGACAGCATCTCAATCTACATGCCCGAACAAAAATACCTCTTCACCGGCGACGCAATACCCGTACGCCCCGACAAAAAACTAAGCGCATACATAAATAATCGCGAAACCCCAAAAGAAACTCTCCAAAAACTGCACAACCTCGAGATAGACATGATCCTCCCCGGTCACGGGAAAACAATTAACAACCCGCAACAAATAAAAGAATTACTGAACCTCTAACCTCTATGAGCGAAAAACTGATAAAAGCAAAAATCGCCCTCGACCGCGGCAAATACTGGATGAGCTACCTGAACTTCTTCATACTCATCTTCATAGCAACATCAAGCATAAAAGAATACCCTCAACTCACATTCATCCAGGGCCGCTACTGGATCCTCCTCCTTCTCTTCCTCTCACTGGTATCAATAGCCGTACTAGGCTACCTCGACCTAAAAGTCTTTTCAACCTACCAGAAAGAAGTAGAGATAATGTCACGAATAAACCCCGTCCAGCAAAAGCTACTCGGCAACCAAAAAGAGATACTGGAGCGTCTTGAGCATCTCGAAAACACAGGAAAAAATTCCCGTGAATAACATACTGCTCAACATAAAACGAAATCCCGTCATATCTTTCATCACAAAAAGAGCAATCCCTCATCAACCGAAAAATATCTGGAAAATGACTTCAATAACTTCAAATCAAGTACAACACAGATTTAAAATCCTCTGGAGTAAGTACCTTTGAAATCAAGTTCCGCATGTCATAAATACTGAAATTTCTATCATTTAAAACATCATCGGGAATACCATCTCTTGCACTTAGTATCATTGTGTATGCCTTCCGTGCCTCTGGTCTGATGCACCCGTTCTGAGAACCTTTTTCTACTTTAGACCACCAGTCTTCATATTTCTCTCTGTTAGACAACATTTTTTTTTCTTTCAGGTATTCTGAAAAAACATCTGCTTCTTCTGCCCTGCCATCTC
>JAFCBW010000024.1:3278-14084 GCA_017610525.1 Candidatus Nanohalarchaeota archaeon
TGCCTTCTCGTATATTTATCAGATGCCTTAAAATTTCATATGGTTTTATGTTTTCAAGATATGGTAATATTCTGTTATACTCTGTGTGGACAGAACCTAATATTTTATCTACCTCATCTTTTTCCGGTCGACTATCTGGGTCATTTAAATACAGTTTCCGGATTATATCTTCCGGAATGCCGTGTGTTATTATATTTTTCCAACCCATCGTATTTTCGGACATATCATTTACGTATTCATGGTATCTAAAAGATAAGGCTGATAATTTTTCATCCATTATTGCTTCAGTTAGTGTGTCCAGATTATCCACTTCAGGATTACATCCATCCTGTAAATATTCAGAAATAGGATCATATATTCTGCGCCATTGAGGTAACCGTCTCCGCAGAACCTCAAAATCTTCTCTAAATCCGTCATATTCGAGCCTACATTCCAAAATACGTACTTCATCAAAGAACGGTTCAACCGGTGATACCGAAAACCAGTCACGGTTCCTGGAGTTCTCAGGTTCCACCCACGACATTCCGGGATATGTAATTTTGCCGCTAATCGCATCCCTTAGTAATATTGTATTTGGATCAATGCCATCTAAAGAAAGCATCGTAAGAATTAATGTGTTGTATGCATTTTTCTCTGCAATGGTCATAGGGTCATTCTCACCTCCCAGAGTAAGTGGAAATTCAACCCCTGTAATTCCGTCATCATGAACTATATTTGTCCGGTTATAGAACCGTGATTTCTCAGCGCGTGTTGCACATGCTCCGGCTCCGCAAATATCTGCCAATTCGCTTCCTGCAGTTTCAACTAACGCACAATCAGCTCTTTCCAGAGACGCGTCTGCTGTTTTCAGTAGCATGGGTTCCGTCACTGTACTGGGCAATGGATTGCCCCCAGGAAGAGCGATAGAGGGGTCTGCAACTATTAGATATGTGTGTTTTACTTTACAACCTAATTTAGTTCCATATTTTACATCTGTAGAGTAAGTTGCTCTATCTCCGGAAACATGATGGTCTTGATTAATTACAGCTAATAATTCCAACGACTCAAATGGACCTATCTGCCATATATTTTCCGGATACACCTCATTTGCTTCAAAGAACATTCTCGTACTTTCAATATCGGATGATTTATATGGTGCATCTATGTCTGTGTTTCTCTTATTTATTGGGTCTGTCCGACGCCATCGTTCACGAATCCACTCATGGTATTTTGGATTCAATTCATATTCCTGTTGAATTTTACTTTTCTGGACCATCATCCCCACATCACATATTCACTATTATCTGGTGGTTTATTAGGTATTCCTGACATATATATATATATATATTTATTCGTAATTTTTTTTACAAAACCGCAAAACATATAAACCCATACTGCGCTATAGTAAACCGTGCTCTCCCCGCAACTCGATGTAAAAAACAAAAAAATCCTCTATGAGCTATCCAAAAACTCGAGAATCCCCGCGACCCGCCTCGCAAAGCTCGTAGGCATCTCAAGAGAAGTCGCAGACTACCGCATAAAAAACCTCGTATCATCCGGCATAATAACCTCCTTCATCACAGACATAGACATCTCCAAACTCAACTGCACCCGCTACCTCATCTACCTCGAGCTCCATAAAGTAAACGAGACAGAAGAAACCCAAATCCTAAAAACAATCACCTCCAACCCATACGTCTCATGGACAACCTCCCAGACCGGCAAATGGAACGTAATATTCGACGTAATCGCAAAAGACATCTCATGCGTAGACACAATAGTAAAAGACCTCAAAACCAACTACAGCGACAAAATCAGCGACTACAAAATAGCCACCCAGCTGGAATACCGGCACTACTACAGCAAATACTTCGGAGAAGAGCCAAAAACAACAACGCCAATAAAACCCCACAACCTCGATCCCCTGGACCTCAAGCTCCTGAACCTGTTATCAAAAGACGCCCGCATAAACTACGCAAAACTATCCCAAACCCTGAACCTCACAGCAAACACAATCAAAGCCCGCATCCGCACCCTAAAAGCCGCCGGCATCATCAAAAGATTCACAATCCAGGTAAGCAAACCGCGCCTGGGCTACCAGCCATACAACCTCCAGCTGACCTTCAAAGACACAACCCCTGGCAACGCAGAACGATTCCTGAAATACATAAAATCACACCCCAACGTAAACTTCTACTACCTCCCACTTGGCCACTGGGACCTCGAACTCGGCCTCTTCGTAAAAGACCCTAACCACTTAAGGCGCATCATCCTTGACATCCGCAACAAATACAGTGACATAATCAGGATATACGACTGCATGATCTTCTACGAGGAACTGAAACCAAACTACGTGCCAGTTGGCGCCATCAGCCCATGAACCAGACTATTCTTAAACTCAACATTAATTTTAGTCAAACTATAATTAAACTAAACCTTAATTTTAGTAAACTTTATATACTTATACATACAATAATGTCCTATGTACATAGAGCGTGAGATAAAAGATAAATTCATGAAACTACTGGACATATACCCAATTGTAACTCTCGTCGGTGTAAGACAGTCAGGAAAAACAACATTTCTAAAAGAGCAGATGAAATCACAAGACTCATCTTACGTCCTCTTTGACGACCCTGATGCCCGCGATCTTTTTGAACAGGACATCAAAAAATTTGAAAAGCAATACCTTGAAAGCCACGAACTAACAGTACTGGACGAAGTTCAATATTGCAAAGATGCAGGAAGAAAACTTAAATATCTCGCAGAAAAAAAAAGAAAACTCTGGGTCACATCATCCTCAGAAACAATACTTGGAAAAGAAATATTATCCTATCTCGTAGGCAGGGTATCCATCATAAGATTATATCCATTCTCCTTGGCAGAGTTTCTGTCAGCTCATAATCAAAAAGAACTGATCCCATCAATACTAAAACGAAACATCTGGGAGCACATGACCTATGGCGGATACCCGAAAGTTGTAACCACCTCAGACATTGAAACAAAAAAAACCATCCTCAAAGACCTATGCGACACAATGATTCTAAAAGACGTGGCACAGACATTCTCAATAGATGACATAAGAACCCTCGAGGAATTCACAAGATATCTTGCAATCAACATGGGCTGCTCATTATCTTATGACAAACTCTCAAATGACATGTCCCTTTCATTCCAGACCGTAAAAAAATACCTTGATGCAATGGAAAAAAGCTATATAATTGCAAGAGTGCCGCCATTCAGCACAAACAAATCAAAAGAAATAACAAAACAGCCAAAACTTTACTTTATCGATACAGGCTTAAGAAACATCGTTGCAAAAGAGTTTCAAAACGACCCATCTGGCACTCTTTTCGAAAACTATGTCTTCACAGAGCTACTCAAACTCGGCTACTCCCCCCGGTACTGGCGCACAAAATCCAAAGCAGAAGTAGACTTCGTAATAGAGACCGAAACAGGCATAACTCCAATAGAGATAAAAATAAACAAATCCCCCGGGAAAATAGAGCGCAGTCTGCGCTCATTCATAGACACATACAACCCTCGACGCGCATTCATAATCACATACCTTGGCCAAAAAGGAACAATGACCCTAGGCGACTGCAAAATCACCTTCACAGATGCGCACGAAATGAAAAGTAAGCTATAGTCATAATATGGTCATAGTTAGCGCCGTTACTAAATAGACAAATTTGACAAATAATCAAGAGGTGCTAATCTATCCGTGTGAATCTTCGATTCACTGGATTTCGCAATTCCTGCAGAATTGCTGTATCACCAAAAATGCAGGCATTTTTGTGACACTAAAATTGCATCGCAATTTTAAGGGTTGCGAAATTAGGAATTTGGTAGCAATTCCGCAATCCTAAAACTCTTCGGATTTTTAAGGATATAGTGAAGACATTTGTCCAAAAAGTGATGTCTTCAACTATAAAACAAACAACATTTAAAACTACAAAAAAAATATACGCACATGACTCCCAAAGACCACTTCAAAACCTACATAACCTCACTGACACCCGAAGACAACATAGCCATCCTCCACCACACAGACGCAGATGGCATCACAGCAGGCCTCATAACCAAAAAATCCATAAAAAAACTATGCTCAATAACAATCCCCCTCCACTTCCACCAGAACGAAGGAAAAATAACAATAACAAAAGAAACCATAGGCCTCATAAAATCAAACAACATCAACAAACTGATCATAGTCGACATGGCAATAGACCACGACCCCGAATCAGTAAAACAACTCGAACACCACGCAAGACTCCTTCTAATAGACCACCACAAAAGCGCAAACAACATAAACTCAAAAACCACAACCGCAATAAAAGCAGAAGACCTCCTGGACATCCCCTCCGCCAGATACCCTGCCTCCAAAATGTGCTACGACCTATTCAGCGACCTGACAGACATAACCGGCCTTGCATGGCTCGCCGCAATCGGCATCTGGGGCGACTACGCCCAATCCCAATGGCCCGACTTCCTAAAAAAAACAGCAATCCCCAAACACACCCTTGAAGAGATCGACGAGTTGATATTCTACTCAGGCTCAATAAAAGAAAAAGACGGTCTGACAGACGCCTTCAACATCCTCGACACCGCAAAAAGCCCAGAAGACATCCTAAAAAGCGCCAAACTGCAATCCTACAAAAACACAGTCATAACCGAACTAGACAAATACCTTGATGCCCACAAAAAAGACGCCCAATACCACAACGCAGGCACTCTCATGATCTACGAGATATCCCCGAAACACAGGATAAAATCACGCTTGATAAACATCCTCTCCCAAAAGCACTACCAAAATAAAACAATCGTCTTATTGGAACACCACAACAGCCGCACAGACATCTCAGCAAGGCGCAATGACTCAAAACTCTCCATGAACGACATGATAAAAAGCGCACTCACTGGCATCCCAAACTCACAAGGCGGCGGCCACATCCCTGCCGCAGGCGGCTACCTGCCAAAAGAATACCTGGACAAATTCAAAAAACAGGTGATAACCTATTGTAAAGAAAAAGACCTACAATAAAGACCAACAACACTTCGTCTGCCCGATTCTGAAAACCGAAGTGACCCGCGCATACTGCGAAAACCCCCCGTCAATGACAGACGAGACCGGCAAATGCGCGCACCGCAAAAAATGCAAAACCTCACTTGAAAGCTGGACAAATTAAGATACTCTCAGAATGTGAGAGTTTCAACAAAGTTTAAAGACCTAAAAATTGCTAACAATTTTTGGGTCCCCAAAATCGTAGATTTTTGAGGACTTCGAACCTAAGTGAGATGACTTACCAATTCACTTCTTCCTATGAGCCTTATCCGCATGAATCCCCTCATGCTCCTCAATCCTCTTATGCAGCTCCTCAACCGTATACTCAAGCTCAAGAACAACACTCCTCATCTTCATCTTAGTATAAAACAGATACGCAACAACCACATAAAGCACAATCACCAAAAAAACAGTCATCTCATCCATAATCCTCTACACCTCTTTACCATTAGAAACGCCCGCGCGCCCCATAAACTTCAAAAAATTCTTATCATCGATCCTCTTATCCGCAAGCGCAATAATCTTAAGATTGATCCTGTACGCCGTAAAATCCGCATACTCCCTAAATATTTGAGGGTGCCTGTCAATGATTCTTCGCGCAGTCTCCATATGGATGCCGCAGCGGCGCCCAATCTCACGCACCCAAAGCCCCCCAGGATTATTTCTGAGCTCAACAATCATCTTCCTGATATTTTTGACCTGATCCTTAGATAATTTCCTCTCCATACCACATAAGTGTCACTTGACACTTAAATACTTATCGTACAAAAAAAAGTAAAATATTGTCCATTTTCAGGACAACAAAAAAAAGAAAAAAAAGAAGAATAATTTACTTCTTCTTCCCGGTCCTCTCAACAGCCCGAAGCACCTCAAGCGGGATAGCGAAAACCACCGTATTGCTCTGGTCACTCGAAAGGTCATTGATACTCTGGAGCGTCCGAAGATGCAAAGCCCCGTCAGAAGCAGCAAGAGTCTTGGCAGCCTTAGCAAGATTATTGGAAGCAATAACCTCTCCTTCAGCTTTAATAATCACAGCTCTCCTTTCACGGTCTGCCTCAGCACCCTTAGCCATCACTCTCTTCATCTCACCCGGCAGCTCAACATCCTTCAGGTCAACAGAAGTCACCTTGATACCCCACGGGTCGCTCTCGCGATCAACAATCTGCATGATCCTCTCAGAAACCTTATCCCTCTTCGAAAGAAGCTCATCAAGCGACACCTCGCCAATAACATTCCGCATAGTCGTCTGCGCAAGCTGGCTCATCGCATACATATAATCCTCAACAGAAAGAATCGCCTTAGACGCATCCGTAATCTTATAATACAAGACCGCATTCACCCTCGCAGAAACATTATCCTTAGTCATCGTCTCCTGCGACGGCACATCCACTGTCTTCACCCGAAGGTCAACCTTCTGCATCGACTGGAAAACCGGAAGCACAATCCTCCACCCCGGACTCAGCATATGCGAATACCGTCCCATAGTAAACAGTATCCCGCGCTCATACTCATAAATCTGCCTGATACTCACAATCAGTATCATCACCACTCCTGCTCCCAAAATAAACTCAAATGTCATACAATCCACCTCACATTATATTAAACAACAAAACCATAAAAGAACCGAAAGCCTTTTACAATAACCTATTCGTAATTGAATTTAATAAAATAATCTGCACAATATACATTAATCCAAAACAACAACTATCGGTGAACAACATGACACTATTCTCAAAAATGCCCCAGATTCCAAGAAAAGACGAGCTCCTGGACAAAGCCTTCCAGCGCGCAAGAAAAGTAAAAAAAACAATCGACAAGCACGACCGCATAAACTCCATCCGCGAATACGAGCAAAACAAGATAAGCACCGTATCCACCGTAATTAGTGTAACCCTCGATAACATCCTCGAAAAGACCCCCAAAATAAGCAACCTTGACCCATTCCACAAGCACCTCGTAGAACTGGTGATTGATGCCGGCCAGTTCAAAAAATCACTTGCAGCCCTCAAATGGGCAAGCCGCTTCAACACAGACATTGGCCACAAATACCGCCGCCGCCTCAAAGGCACCCCATTGAAATCACTCGCACCCGTAAGAAAAGAATACTACGGTCGCGTATCATCGATCCTGAAACAGATAAAAAAAGACCTCCTCTTCCTCGAAGACTGCCGAAACATCCTGAAAAAACTCCCGACCCTGAAAAACCTTCCGACCGTAGTCCTCGCAGGCTACCCTAACGTCGGAAAATCCTCCCTCCTGAAATCCCTCACCGGCGCAGAACCCGCAGTCCAGCCCTACCCCTTCACAACAAAAAAAATACTTCTGGGCTACATAGACGAAAAAATACAGGTAATAGATACCCCTGGCCTACTTGATCGCCCCATCGAAGAAAAAAACAAAATAGAGATGCATGCTATGCTGGCACTCCAATACCGCGCAAACCTCATAATCTATTTGATAGACCCAACAGAAACCTGCGGATACACCATTGAACAGCAAAAATCACTATACGAGAACATAAAAGCCTCATTCGAAGAAACCCCTATCCTCTTATGCGCAACAAAATCCGACCTCTCCCCATCCAAAACATCCCGGGGAAAATCAAAAACAAAAGACACTCCATACTCCCTCTCCACAAAAACAGACGAAGGCATAGACACACTAAAAAAGCGCCTCCTAAGATCAATAGACTGGAAAACCTACTCATTCAAGCCGATTTCTTTCAAAAGCCCTCCCAAACGCAAATAACCTCCTTTTTTTATCGTCTATAAATTATATACTACGATAAAAAAGCTTGAAAATAGTCCCATCAAACCCCAATTTTCATGATTTTTTATGGGTATATGATATCCTCGCCGCAAAAAAAACAATTAACACCACAAACTAACAACTAAACCAACAAACACCAAGAAATTGCACTGAGTGCAAGAAGGAGCTTAAACAGCCCCATCTCACATCCCAGTAAGGGAGATAAAACAAACATGAATTGTTATCTATTAATCATCTCAGACTTACAAACCATATATTGCACAAAAAACTATATATAGTTATCCCTAAATTCCATAATATTTGGGTAATTCGAACAGGAAATATCGTGATTATGTGCGCAGGCTAACGATTTTATTTTCTATGTTAACACAAAACGCAAGCTCCATAAACTTTTCAACAACCCATATGTTCGTTTCAGTATGCTTCGTAATCTCTGATGTCTTAATACTTCCGCCGCATATCGCAAGAAAAGGTATTAACTGGTCACAAAGATACTTATCGACACATGCCTTCATCTTATACTCCTCAATCAACTCAAAAGCCGCATCTCCACCGACATCTTCCGCCCTCTTGCCAACTTCGCCAACAGAAGACGCCCCGAGAAACATATTGCCTCCTATCCGAAGAACAATCCCTGACCCTGCCGAAACAGAATTCACATACCTCGTATCAATAGGCGCCCTCTCAAAAACACCTGCATCATGAATTATTTTCTTTGCGCTCCGAGCCTGTCTTCTAGCCACATCTCTTCTCTCAAGGTCATGTGAAGCAACACTCACTCCACTCACACCTGCATTTTCACAAAAAGACACAAGATCCGCCCTCTTCAGATCACGCATATCAATTTCGACATGTGTGAGCCCCCCTCCCTTTGGATAAAACCCATGCCGCAAAACCTCGACCTTCACATCACATCCGAACGCAGATATTGCCCTGCAAAACACATTCTGGATATACGTCACCGGTGGAGCCCACTTTCCAAAACTTGCGCCGCCCTCGATTTCAATGATTATCTTCTCCTTGACCCCTAAAGCCGCGATAATCAAAGGCTGCAAGACAAGACCGATGGATCCTGCCGTAGGTATCTTGACCTTGATTTTTTTCAGTCCCGCGTACTTTCCGGGCAGGAATTCCATGCTCTTTGACCCCACAAAAACTCCTTTGGTTCTGGCAGAACACATCTGTGCAACTGCATTGACCGCGCACACATGCTGAAATGAAAGCCCTGGTTTGGGCCTCTTTGCACGGATATTATCTATCCTGATCTCCTTTCCTGTAAGCGCAGAAAGACCGACCGCCGTCCTGACAATCTGTCCTCCGCCCTCATGATATCCTCCGTTAATAACAATCATGAAGATACACTTCTCTGATACACATAAAAAACTTGCCATTCTATCCTTTATGCAGATGATTCAAATGGACACAGAAACAAAAATGATCTTAGCCCGCGAGGTAGGCGAAGAGATAATAACTGAAGACGACTTAAGAATCCTCTTCGAGACAAAAGCCCATCCGATTGCCTACGATGGCTTCGAACCCTCGGGAAGAATCCATATCGCTCAAGGCATGCTTCGCGCAATCAACATAGCCAAACTCAACAAGACCGGCATCCGCTTCAAGCTTTGGGTCGCTGACTGGTTCGCATGGATGAACAACAAGCTCGAAGGCGACCTCGATAAGATCCAGATAACCGGCAGCTATTTCATAGAAGTCTGGAAATCCTGCGGCCTGGACACAAAAAAAGTAGACTTTGTCTGGGCAAAAGACTCCATGGCAGACGAGACCTACTGGAAAAAGGTAGTCGACATATCACGATCATCGACCGTCAGCCGCATCATGCGCTGCTCTCAAATCATGGGACGCGAAGAAAGCACATCCCTGAGCGCCGCACAAATCCTATACCCTTGCATGCAATGCGCAGACATATTCCACCTCAAAGCCGACATAGCGCAGTTAGGCATGGACCAGCGCAAGGTAAATGTCCTCGCCCGCGAGATAGGCCCCAAAATCGGCTACTACAAACCCGTAGCCATGCATCATCATATGCTCCTAAGTCTCACAGAACCACCCAAAAAAACCTTATCTGCAACCGAACGCGCAATCGAGATGAAGATGAGCAAATCAAAACCCGACACTGCAATATTCATGACCGACACTGAAAAGGAAATAAAGCGAAAAATAAACAGCGCCTTCTGTCCACCAAAGCAGCTTGAAGACAACCCCCTCATCGACTATTCAAAGCACCTCATATTCCAAAAATACGATACCTTACTTGTAGAGCGCCCAACAAAATACGGCGGCAACTTAGAGATACATGGTTTCGAAGAACTCTGCAAAATCTATCGTGCAGGTGAACTTCACCCGATGGACCTGAAGCAGTCTGTCTCAAGCTCCCTGAACAATATGCTCGAACCTGTGCGCACTCACTTCGAGAAAAACAAAAAAGCAAAAGCCCTTCTGGAAAAAGTAGCATCCTACAACATAACCCGGTAAGTCTGATGATGTGAGAGATGCTCTCTTTCAGGAAAAAATCCCTGTTTCTATCTATTCTATCCGAAAATACTGCTAAAATCCATAAGAACCCTCACATTTGCACGGGTTTTATTGCTCTATACTGTCTATCTTGCACTAAAAAGCTTGGAATCCTCCAATCTCCTAGTTATTCCATGATTTTTATTGCGCTCTGGTGTGTATTGCGCACTAAAAAGCTTGGAATCCTCCAATCTCCTGGTTATTCCATGATTTTTATTGTGTTCTTGTGTGTATTGCGCGGTGCCTGAACTCTCTGACTCTTCCGGGTATTCTCTGTGTTGTGTGTGTGTGTGTGTCTGTTCTGTAATCTCTGCAATAATTCCATTCCACACATTTCACAACTCTCGGGAATTTAGTTCTATTTGTATTTCTGCTTTTCCGCTAATTGTATTACTCTCTTCCTTCTCTGGTGGGTCGCCGATACTTTTGGGTTGTTTCTATTGTGGTGCCGTTAAAGTCTG
>JAFCBW010000130.1 GCA_017610525.1 Candidatus Nanohalarchaeota archaeon
CCCTCAGGATCAACAAACACAATCTTCGCAAACGGGTTCATAATAGCAGTCTCCTGGATATACTCATAAATCGACTGCTTCCCCTTAACATACCTGCCCTTCACATACAACTCAAGCCTCGTACCATGCCCGGAACCATACACAGTATCTTCACTCACAATATTAGGCTCATTAGTCTGTATATCCACATGCAACTCATAAACATGCGTCTTACCATCATTGATTCTCGAATAAATCTTTGCAGACTTACCCGTAGTCAACTGCCCATAAAGCACCGCAGCAGAAATACCAATACCCTGCTGCCCCCTGCTCTGGCGCAGCCGGTGAAACTTAGACCCGTAAAGCAGCTTCCCAAAAATCTTCGGGATATTCGCTTTCACAATCCCCGGACCGTTATCCTCAATAATGACCTTGAACTTATTATCTCCCGTCGTGCCCTTCTGGAGCTCAACATAAATATCCGGCAGAATCCGCGCCTCTTCACACGCATCAAGCGAATTATCCACACCTTCTCTCACAACAGTCAAAAGCGACTTCTGTAAATTCTCATACCCCAGAAGATGCTTATTCTTCTCAAAAAATTCAGCAATCGAAATTGCCTTATGCGCCTTTGCCATAGTCTCTGCAACATTTGTTGTCATCATGTCACCCTCATAATACATATTTCTTTTCCCTTGCTCTCCTCTCAAGCAATATCCTTACTTTCCTGTGCGTCGCACCCTCAATCAGCATGAATATTGCTTCACTGGCGATATCAACATCATCATATTTCCCTATTACAGACACAGTCTTCCCAAACACCACAACAGTAGTGTCAGTCAACTCCTCTATGATCTTCCTTGATTTTCCGTCAGTGCCTATCAGCCTTGACTTAAACCGTATCAGCTTCTTCTCACTCTTAAGCGCATACTCCTTAAGACCCACCATACGAAAAACATACTCATCATCAAGAAGCACCAGCGCCTCATCGCACGTAAAACCCCGCCCGATTGCCTTGATAATACTCTTAAGTTTCATCTGGTAAATAGGATCCCTGGAAGAATAGTCAACCTCACCGGACTCAGACACAGTTATCCTGCATTTAAGTTCCTTCTCAAGCCTCTTCTTGGTCTCCCCATTCTTACCAATCAGTGCCCCAATACGCGAATTTGGTATCTTCAAAAACTCCGTAATTTCTTTCACCTGCAATCTTTAAATATCTTCACATAAATTTACTACGCCACTGCATCCGTTTTCCCAGCGCAGCAAAACAAACATACACTCATTGCACACATAGATATTTATTTATGACCTTCCAAAATATCACCAAGCACTTTCTCCTTATCCCGACAAACCCCTAGTTTCTCAAAATACCTGCAAAGATTATTAACATCCCGCACAAGAAACTCCTGCGCAAGCTGATGGCTCTTCTCAACCGACTGCCCCATATCATGTATCACAACAGCCCCATCCTTCACAAGAATATTGAACTCACTAAGATCAGCATGAACAAGCCTCGCATCCTGATAAAGCTTCCGAATCTCACGCACAATATCACAAAACACCCTCAAAGGATCCTCAATCTGCGCATCCTTAAGCTTAGGCGAAAGCCCCCCATTGCCAATATACTCCATCACAAGCACATTGCGGTAAAAACCAATAGGTTCAGGAACATTGACACCTGCCTTCCGCGCCCTCTTGAGATTCGAAAACTCCTTGCGGCACCACTCAAAGACTAAAGACCTGCGCCCAAGCTTTATTCCCACAAACCTCTTATCCCCCACAATATACTTCTGCATCTTCTGGAACTGCGATGCCTCAATCTTAAAAATCTTAACAATAATCTTATTGCCCTCCTTATCATCAGCAACAACAATCGTACTCTCCTTCCCCTCCTTCACAACCCCGGAAAGATGCCCTATGACCCCCCTGGATTGCAGATGATATATAGCCTTCACAGTACTGAGGTCAAGAATACCCTCGACAACCTTCCGGTCATTAGAATCCTTCAAAGTCCACGTCATACTAATACTCCCTTATAGTACCCCACAATTTTATTCTTAACGGTACAAATAACAAAAAAAAACCAACAACAATCCAGTAACCTAAACCGAAACCACTAAAACAGAAAAGTCTGTGCCCAAGCAAAGCGCCTGTGACCTAAACCGAAGGTTTATGGTCGCTCTGATCGCCAGCCTTTCTGAAGGCTGTTGCTAAACATCAAGCGCTTCCAGAAATCCCTTATTCCGCAGCCAGTCAACCTGCGCCTTCCTGTACTTATAGATAATATCACCCTTCTTATCGCCCTCAAACTCCCAAGGCACAGCAAGCACAATATCCCCGTCACGCACCCATATTCTCCTGCGATACTTCCCAGGCACACGGCATATCCTCATCTTCTTATCAGAACAAAGCACATGCATCTTTCCAAAACCGAGACGGGAATCAATCACTCCAAGAACCTCTTTATCCCTTGGTGTCCTCACCCTTACAATTTCCCCGGAATCCGGAGTCCGCTTCTTAAACTTCTTATAATTTCCAGCTTTCTTATACATCTAATCACTAATCCTCAAAAGTATTGTAATCCTGTTAAGTGCGCGCCCGTCTTTCATGCCGCAAACACTATGTGTTATTTTCGAAGTAACTTTATATATTCTTTTGCTTTCCTGCTCAATTTTACCGGCAATCTTAGAAGACCCAAGATACACATCAATACCTCCTTTAGAATCCTGCACCTGGGTAATAAACGAAAATTTATCAGTATCCTTATATTGGCCCACAATGCGCTCCACAAGCTCAAGCACCTGCTCTTGGCGATATCTAGACCCCCTTATCTGTATTATCGCCTCATAATACCCGCCGGACACCCGCGAACACACATCGCAAGTCTGCGGTATAATCGTAAAAACAACCTGCGCACTCTTCTCAATCTCCCTGCCGCCAACAACCCTGCGCGCAACAACACAAACAGGCACCTTAGTCTTACCATTCACCTCAAACGGTTCATACTCAATGCGCACATCAGTATCCTTATCCTTCTTAACACCGGAAGTAACAATACGATCAATCATCTCCTCAAGCGACACGTTTTGTACCCACTTCTTCTTCTCATTCGAGCGCCCGCAGCGGCAAACTAGTACCGTCATATTCTGCGGCACCTCCACAAACTTCGCGCTCTCAAGATAACAATCCTTGCAAAGCCCTTCAAACAACACATCAGTTTCCTTGGCGCACTTAGGACAAAATTTACGAAGCATAACAATAGTGGACGCGCACCACTTTTAAAACTTGCGCACATCGTCAAACGACGACAATCAGAAAGAAAATCACAAAAGAGTTATAAATTTACTACGCCTCAGATGTATCTTCACAATCCGTCTTCGCAAAAGAAAGCAATCAAAAGACACAAAAAAAAGAAAAAATCAAAAAAGAATAAGCAAAAAATAAAAATGGTGATTTTAATGAGTACCCCAAATTTTGCAAGAAGAAATGTATTTGACGGTAAAGGTGACGGAAACCGCACATATACCCCAAGAGCAGAA
>JAFCBW010000025.1 GCA_017610525.1 Candidatus Nanohalarchaeota archaeon
ATACCCAAAATAACGACATCAGAAAGAACAGTCTTCTTATCAGAAAAGCTAACAGATTCCACCCGCGCACCACCATTAAACCTCTCAGCTTTCACATTGACAATGATATTAATACCTGCATCAATAAGTTTCTCTTTTGCAAGCAGAGAAAATTCTTTATCAAAAGAATTCACTAGAATATCCTCCATCATCTCCACAACAGATACTTTCACTCCTTTAAGTTTTGAAAGCTCATCTGCAAATTCAACACCAATAAAGCCTCCTCCGATAATGACAATATTTTTGGCTTTGCAGATATCCTGCTTAAGATTTTTTAAGTGGTTCATATCCTTGTAAATAGCATATATTCCATTTCTTTCATTTCCTTCCATATGTGGTATAATTGGATCAGAACCCGTAGCAAGAACCCGCTTTTTGTACTCAAACAACTTACGGGTTCTGGTTTGTATTTGTTTGCTTTTTGTATTTATTTCAATGACTTCGTCAACTTTCCATTCTATATTGTTTTTTTCCAATGGAGCATTTCCAAGAGCATTATCCTCTGGTTTTTTTAAGGTAGTAAACATATACGGGATACCGCATGGAATCACTCCAATATCCGCGCTTTTTATCAACAGGATCTTTTTATCCGGATAATATTTCTTTGCAGTGACCGCGCTAACAATCCCTGCAGGCCCGCCGCCAACCACAATCACATCATATTTCATTTCATCACTCTTCGCAAACACCTGCTTTCTCAACCGCGCGTTTTATCCTCTCCGCCTCTTTAGAGGCATCCTTTGCCTTTGTAATTGCAGCACCCACTATAATCACAGATACTTTCGCCCTTGCAAAAACCTCAGCAGTTCTATAATTAATCCCGCCCCCAACCGCAAGCGGAACGTGGATATTTGTTTCCGCAACAACATCAGTCAATTTTAATCCTTTTTTCTGCTGGTCAAGACCTACATGCGGGCATATATAATCCGGCTTCATTTTCTCTATCTCCTTTACTCTGCCAGCACCTATATTCATAGTATCTACCATTACCTTAATCCCACGTTTCTTCCCGGTAGCTATAGCTTCACGAATAGTACTAAAATCCGCAGCGCCCATAACTGTAACTACATCCGCCCCGCCATCCGCAGCGATTTCAGTTTCAAGAGCACCGGCATCCATAATCTTCATATCTGCAACAATCTTTTTCTCAGGAAATCTCCTCTTCAACTCACGGACAGCAGAAATACCCTCCGATTTTATCAACGGCGTTCCTGCTTCAAGCCAGTCAACATAATCCCGTGCCTTTCGGGCTACCTCGAGAGCATCTCCAATATCCGTAAAATCCAGTGCCAGTTGTAATATCGCCATTAAACCATCTCCATTTATACATCATTTACCGTCAATACTCACAGTAAATAATATTCAAACAAACCTATACATAATATACCTAAGTTCTTTTATCACATTTTGGATTGAATATTATCGTATGTAAAGTAGTCATTTCATCAATACTGCGCTTTATGCCTTCCCTTCCCATCCCTGACTCCTTATCGCCTCCAAACGGGAAATTACCGATTCCATGTGCTGGCGCAGCATTTATCTGGACAGTGCCGCTCTCGATTCTTAAGCCCGCATTTATTGCTTTATTTATATCATTTGTAAATACAGAAGAATCAAGAGCGAATTCAGATTCATTTGCAATCCTGATAGCAGTTTCATAATCCTCTACACGTATTATAGTAACAACAGGGCCAAAAGTTTCTTCCCACGCAATTCTCATATCTGTAGTTACATGATCAAGAATAGTCGGCTCATAAAACAATCCCTTGCCTCTCCTGCCCCCCGCAAGAACTTTAGCGCCTCTGGATACAGCATCCAAAACCAGCTCATCGACCTTATCAACCGCGCGCTTATTTATAAGCGGGCCAATGGATGTCCCCATATTTCGTGGGTCTCCGGCTTTCCATTTTTTAACCTCAGAAACAACTTTATCCGCAAAGGCACACCCAACCTTATCAACCACCAGGATTCTGCTTATCGCATCACACCTTTGGCCTGAATACTTCAGCGCTCCTGTAACACACTCCTTTGCCGCTATATTCAAATCAGCATCTTCAAGAACAATACCCGGGCTCTTACCTCCAAGCTCCATTTGAAGCCTCTTCATTCCCGCAACTTTCGCTGCGTGATGACCGACAGCCGTCGATCCGGTAAAAGAAACCATATCTACTTCTTTGCAGCCAACAAGAACATCTCCTATATCAGAAGCGCTCCCGGTAACAACATTAATCACCCCTGCCGGCATCCCTGCATCCTGCATCACCTTCGCAAGCATGAGAATGCATATCGGATCATCGCCTGCAGGCTTTACAACAACAGAATTTCCTGCAGCAATTGCCGGCGCAATTTTCGATGTACCAATATATAGAGGATAATTAAAAGGGCATATTGCAAGAACCAGGCCAAGCGGCTTTCTAAGGACAATACCAATTTTCTCAGGGTGCCACGGAACCCCATCACCAAGTATTGCCTCACCATAAACCTGTTTTACTTCATCTGCCGCAAACCTGAACCTCTCGATTGTAGCACTGACTTCACCCTCCGCAACTTTCACAGGTTTTCCTGCTTCAAGAACAATCGTATCTCTAAAAGTATCCTTATTCTCTTCAATAATCTCTGCAATCCTGTCTAATATTTTTGCCCGCTCAAACGCCGTCATCTTTGCAATCTTATTTTTTGCATCAAACGCAGCACAAACAGCCGCTTTTGCATCCTCTCGGGTCGCTTTAGGGACTTTGCCGACAATGGAGTTGTCAAAAGGATTAACAATATCCAGCATTGTCTTGTTCGACGATTCAATCCACGCCCCGTCAATCAGCATTTTATATATCTGCACCCCTGAATCCGCGCACGGAAACCTTATATCATCAAATATACTCGACATTTTGACCCCTCCAAAATAACGCAGAATTATATGAAATCACAATACTCTGCGCCATAATTAATCTTGTTATCGAAATGAATTCAAATGCACTTCGACTTACTAAATCATATAGATTGCGAATCTTTATAAAACTCCATGCCATCAAAAAAAGAACCGCAAAACTCCGCACATATCGACAGAAACAATCAGGTCACAAGGCAAAAAATCGAAAAAGTAAGCACCACCCTCGAAAACATCTGATAGTGACTGCACCAACCCTTAATTCTCAATCGTGAACACCATGAAAAACAATACAGAATATCCCAAAATAAACTCATTATGGATGAGAGACACAAAAAACAACAACACTATAATCGAAGGAAAGCTATCTAAACCTGAATTCTCCATCATCAAAGAATGGCATCTCTTTGAAAAGATACACGGCGTAAACACGCGCATCATTGCAGACATGAACCCGCAAGGCAGGATAATCAACATCACATACGCAGGTAGAACAGACTCCGCACAGATGTCTAAAGAATTATCTGCATACCTAAAAAAGACATTCACCCCTGGAAAATTCCAGGCAACATTCAAGCCAAAGTTTACCAAAAGCGAAGAACCCCATACATACCGCATCGTACTCTATGGGGAAGGCTATGGTGCGAAAATACAAAAAGGCGGCGGAAAATACCGCAAAGACTGCGCCTTCATTCTCTTTGATGTATGGATTGACAACTGGTGGCTAAACCAGGAAAATGTCAAAGACATAGCGGAAAAATTAGGCATCAAAAGCGCACCATTCATCGGCATATTTAGTATGTCTAAAGCAGTACAATATGTAAAATCCAATCCCAAAAGCACAGTAGCGCAAGAGGACATGGTCATGGAAGGCATAGTAGCAAAAACAAACCCTCCCCTGTTATTCCGCAGCGGCGATCCCGTCATGTGGAAATTGAAAGTATGTGACTTCAGGGACAAATCAGACCCTGCCAACAGATAATTATGCGTAGTTATCTTAAGAGTAAGTTACTATGGAGATAACAAAATTCATCCTCATGAAAGAAGTTTAACCAACTTTTGAACGCCACCAAAAAATCGAAAAAGTAAGCACTGCTACCGATATATCGGTAACTTAAACCACAAACTTACCGATACAACATGCAACTAAAGATGGGCTGCCACAAGGCATACACTGATATAATGGCATAATCGACAGGCCCGAACTGATGGCCTTCATCGCAAGATGGAAGGCGGACTCAAATGACGTCTCCAAGGCAGAGGTTGAAGCCGCAAGAGCCATCTGGTACCGGGGCGGAGCCTACTGAACCCTTCAATGCAAAAAATCGAAAAAGTAAGCACCTCACAGGAAAACAACAGTAACCTGCCGACATATCGGTAACTTAACCAAGAAACTTACCGACATAATTTGTAACTTATAGCAAAAAAACATAAACCCCTGTCTTATCTGCACTCAATCAGCCACTTATACAACGGCACAAACTTAATATTCTTTGAATCAACCTTCACTTCATCCTCAAAATCTTCAGTAATTATCAATCCTTCTTTTAATCCTAACTCTTTAATCGCAGACATCAAAGCACTTACCTCTCTCATCCTTGTCTTCTCATTATCCACATTCCAACAGACCTGTATTGCGCTTTTAATATGTTCATTTTCCTTCACAACAAAATCCACTTCCTTTTGCTTCGAATCCTTCCAGTAATATGCTTCAAATCCCCTCTTCTTAAGCTCAAGAAAAACAATATTCTCCATTAGTCTGCCCTCATCCTTTGAAAAAACAAACCCCACGGCATTTCTAAGACCTGTATCAATACAATAAACCTTTCTTGGATTCAAAATCTGTTCTTTAACAGAATAAGAAAACTTTTTCACAAAAAATACAAAATATGCATTAGACAAATAACGTGAGTACCTCTCCACCGTATCAAGACTAAGCCCTAAAACATTCTTAATCTTATTGAACGACTGGACAGAAGAGACATTAGAAAGATAATATCTTGCCAATTCTTCAAGTTTATCAACATTTTTTATCCTATATCGCAAAACAACATCCTTTATAATAATATCCCTGAAATACGAATTTAACAACTCTTTCTTATTTTCAAAATCATCAACAAGTGCAATTTTCGGGAAACCCCCGAGACGCATATATTCCGAAAACAATTTTTTAATAACATGGCGCTTTGCAGCAGCATCCAGTTTACTTTTTATCCCTGCATCCTTAAACTCAAGAAACTCCAAAAAAGAAAGGGGATACATTTCGACATCCACATGCCTCCCGGAAAGCACAGTGGCATACTCCGAACTCAAAAGCCTCGAACTGGACCCGGTAACAAAAACATGGGCTTTCTTATTCTCATGCAAAAACCGCGCAAACTTTTCCCATCCATTTACCGTTTGAATCTCATCAAGTACCACATATTGTTCTTTTGATTCAGGGCAAACTTCTGACCTATACACATCATAAATCCTGTTCAAAAGATCCAGGTTCATGTTCCTGAATCGCGGATCCTCAAAATTAATAATAAGTATATCTTCCTTTCTTGTACCCTTTTCTATTAAATCCTTACAAAACTGCACAATTATAGTGGATTTCCCGCTCCTTCTTGCGCCACTAACAACTATAATCTCTTTCATTTTCGCAAGTCTTTTCATCCTGTTTAATACCTTCTCTCTCCTGACTCCTGTATATATATCCTTTTCCCAGAAATTCCAGTCCAGAAGAATCTCAATAATCTTAGTTTTATTCATATTGGCATTAACATTAGTATCCATCCGGATATTTTGTAATTCAATATATTTAAAGTTATCGTCGTCATCGGTAACTTTAACCAAAAACTTACCGATACAACAGGTAACTTCAGATAGGCCGCCACAAAGCAGACACTGATAATAATGGCATAATAGACATGCCCGAACTAATGGCATTCATCGCGCGCTGGAAATCAAACCCCTCAGACGTCACCAAACCCGGAGTAGGATCCGCAAGAGCAATCTGGTATGCAGGCGGCGCCTGCTAACCCCATTCTCCCAATATTGCTCCAAACCACCTAAAAAATATAAACCCCGACAACCAATTATATACCCATGCAAAAAACACAAAAAAGAATCATATTCTCCGCAATACTCTTAACCCTCCTATGCCTCGCCCAATCAGCATCAGCCTTCAACATAACCACCATCGCACTCTACGACGACGAAAACGGCGCAACAACCACCCCCACAACCACCATGACCCCTACAGACGAGATGACACTCACCTTCAACATAACAGATGCCTCCCTAAAAGAACTCTCAATAACAATCTACGACAGTGCCCAAACCACTGAATCCGCATGCTACAACACAGACATCATAGAAAGCGCAAGCCGGTGCGCATGGATCGAATGGAAAAACAACTCAGGCGAAGAACTCTTCGCAAGTATCCGCCCCACCCAGACCACTTGGGCAATAGACAAGCCAAACTCATACATCTCAACAACCCAGGAATCCAAATTCGTCTTCACCCCATCCAGATCATCCCGCTACACAGACGCAGCAACATGGACAATCTACATAAGCGCAAACAACGGCACAGAAGAAAAAACCACCACATTAACCATAAACAACACCTACTACCTCACACAACAGGTGTCAAAATCATCTGTCCTATTCGAACCCGGCAAGTTAGGCACCGACAACCACCATCTTGCACAAATCGAATCAAACGGCTATGACCTCACATACATCCCACTCACAATAATCTCAAACGCCCCCTACAACTGGAAAGCAAAATCAACAAACTTCACAGGAGCAGGCACAATAAACGTGGAAGCCAACACCCTTGGCGCAGCCCTCACAGACACCCCCCTGCACCAACTCTACATCGACACAACATACACCGACATACAAACATCCCACCCCCCTACAACAGACTCGGGCGACCAGAAACAGCTATTCCTATGGCTCGACTACCCGCCAAGCGACCCCGACACAACATACACTGCATCCCTCTCACTCCAGGCATACATAACTGCCAATATCTCACACACCACATCCGAATCAACAGTCTCAATGAGCGCAAGCACCGACAACACAAAACCCGACATAAATATAATCGCTCCGCTGCCGCTTGCATGGGCAAAAAATGGGCACACCGTAGACTACTCAATAAATGTAACCGACACACTATCTGGCTTCATGAACTCCTATGAAACAAAAAAATGTAAAATCTACTTCGGGGGCACACTAGTATCAATTACATCCGTACAAAAAAATCCGACCTACAACTTAAGCAAATGCGCAGGCTCATTCACAGTACCGCAAACTGGAAACAAAAACGTAAACCTCAACATCACATTAGAAGACCTGGCAGGCAACGCTGCATACAACGACACCATCTGGATCCAGCTTGACCAGTCATCACTCGACATCTTAGACATCGCACTCGTATCCACATCAAAGCCAAACGACCGTGACTGGCACTTCCTCACAAGCGACACCTTACGAATCGTAGGCCACATAAGGAACCAGGCAGGAGATGCCGTAAATGCAACATTGAATTCTTGGCTGAATATCCCTGGAGCATCAGTCACAGTAAACTCACTATCTGTATCATCCTCATCCCCCTACACAGAACAAAGTGAAGGAAACATAGACATAGAATACACATTCACAGGCGCAAGTTCAGGTTCGGCAACACTCTACATCACAGCAGAAGACAGCATGAACAACACAGCAATCTACAACAAGACATTCCACATAACAAACTACCTGGACTCAATCACGATACTCACAAACTTCACAGGCAAAATATACTCCCAAGGCGACAACATATCAATTGAGGTCGACACCAACACAGACGCGTACCCTGTCTACATGGCAAACATCACGGCGATATTAAAAGACGCAGACAACAACGCAGATCGCACCATTCACACAAACACAGGCACAGACGGCAAAGCCCGGTTTTACATAGACATACCAAAAACAAAAGACGAATACTACACTCTCTCAGTCAGCGGCATATCTCCGCTGGACACAACAAAAACCGTATCAAACACAGCCTCGATCGACACCGAATGGCTCGATATTGAAGTAGACATTCATACTCTTGGATACATAGACACAAACCAGAGCACAAGAATAGCCATATCTGGTCGTCTGGACTACAGCGACGACCCAAACAACAATACCCTTGTAGACGGCGCAGAGGTCACATGCCTCATAAAAGGCCCTCGCAACTACAACGACACAGATACCGTAACAGTGAACTCTACAGGCCAATACACCTGTAATGGCTTAAAAAACATCACCAAAGCCGGCAATTATCACTTTGAAATAAGCGCCCAAAAAACCATCAACAACTTCAAAATAAGCGGCTGGAACAAAGAAGAATACATAACCATCACAAATATTTCCGAGATGCAGGCAATACTCACAGACACCCCACAACCAAAAGACACCTCATCTACCATCAACATCACCTCATACCTGGAGAAAGTATTCCTCGAACAAGGCAAAAGTACACTATACGACCTCACAATAAAAAACACCGGAGACACAATACTCGAAAACATAACACTCAAACTGGAATCAGAAGACACAGATGCCTACCGATATTCAGGAACAATACCAGAAATAAAGGAAAACAAAGAGATTCGCCTTCAGATAAGCCTCGTTTCATCAAACACATCAGAAACCGGGTCTTACAACATATCTCTATCTCTCGAATCTTGCGATGGCGCAAACACCTCAATATCATTCATCCTCTGGATCACCCCTGGTGACGCAGAAAAACAAAGAATCAATACCGTTCATAGCGAACTCAAAACAAAAATTCATGCTATGCGCCGCAGCGTAAACACTCTTCTCCCATCGAAAAACGAAAACATACAATTTTTAGATGGCAAACTTAAAGCAATAGAAAAACTCCTAAACGGCCTGGAACTTGCACTCGAAAAAAATGACTATCCTGGAGCAGACAGTACAATATCTGAAATAGAACTTAAGCTCTACAATTTCGAAGACACAATTCAGGATGAAATAGATAAGAAAAATAAGGCGACAAGAAAAAACATAATAATAGCAACAATCCTAATAATACTAATACTTCTGGCAGCCCTCATATACTATATGTGGCTCCCTGAGAAACCCACAAATTATGACTTCGAAAAAAAAGACGAAAAAAATCCGGTCACCACAAAAAACAACGCAAAGGAAAAACTTCACGAATATATCGAAAAGCTAAAACGCAATCTAAAAGAGAATCCAAAATATAATTATCACAGAAAAGACAGGTGGTCATCATCTTAACAAAGAACCATGCAATAATCTCATTCATACTAATAACCGCACTATCATTTGTGATGCTGTCACAATCCAACATAACTCAGGATCACATACTCAATCCCCTGGGGCTGAGTATAAAAATGTTGGCCCCTGAGGGTTTAGGTCTGAATCTATTACCCTTTATACTATTTCTCCTCATATTCCCACTATCCTGGTCCATACTGTGTTTATATTCATTATCTACAAAAGATCTGGACTACACAATACTTCTTGCCCCTGCGTTGCTGACTCCGTTAATAATTTTCTTTCTTGGTATATCTCTGGCCTCACTTCTAATTTCAACAGGGTTTATCATCTCCGCCTTTCTGGCTCACTACATATCATACCAGGACAAAGAGCACTACAAAAAGATAAGTGTCTCAGGTATAACAAAAAACAGTACCGCAAAATCACTCTTCACTCTAAACCTGGTGATCGCCATAGCATTATACTTATTGCTAATCACAAGTCCCCAGGACCCCAAAGACCGCCTCGAATCAGACCTCGGTGCGGCGATGGGCAACATAATGCCGCAAATGTTACAGGATCATGTATTGGACGATCAAAAACAACAGGCATACCTCTTTCTTGAACACATGGAAAATACACTGCTTAACTCAATGGAATCAGGCATGTCTGATCTCACAAAAGAAGAAAGTGACCTGTGTGCCGGCGCTCTAAGAAAAGACATGACCAAAATAGACACAACTGCAAAACTTGCAGTTGACGAACAATTTGAAGCCCAATTAAATGCCACTCTGTCATCTGGCCTTCTTCCAAAACCAATGATAGAACAATACTCAAAATACTATCCTCTGCTCATCGTATTTAGCCTGTTCGCGACCCTCGAAATACTGCGCATTATGTTTTTTGTGCACCTGGCAGCCATATATGCCTGGCTCTTAAGCAAATTCATATATATCTCCTCGGAATCCCAAAGCAGCAATAAAACCGCAGAACTAAAAAAGGCAGTACTCAATCAAAATAATCCCTGCGCCCCAAACAGTACGGCATCCATGTCTCAGAATACAGCAAATTCCACGCCGCGCACTTCAAATTCAGATACGTCCCATAATTCAAATCCCTATTACTCTGCCGATGAAAGTGAACTGCCTCAAAGAAAGACTGATGCTTATTAGCTCCCAATTCCTCCTCAGGTAAATTTTGTTCTCTTGCGCTTTGTACCTATCTCTTTCCCTTTAGTGATATGCTCTCTATGTATTCCTGCACGGGTCTCTGCACAGTTAACAATTAACTGACGCATTGGATATGCCTTATGCTCTCTATCTGCGTCATGGTAAAATGGCTCCTGCAATCAAATATGTCCTCAAATGGATATTATCTGGCGCGGTTAATATCTAACTATGTGTTCGGGCATTACCTTATCATCCGGATAATGGGTTTATCTTCTCCCTAGTAGTGGATATTCTCTCTGCGCCTCCACCTCCTC
>JAFCBW010000026.1 GCA_017610525.1 Candidatus Nanohalarchaeota archaeon
TTACCCCTGTTGATACATATAATATGTCCTCTCCAACATCATAATCCACACTTGCATCTTTTGCCATAATATCACCCGCGAATTCTGCGCCGCCTCAATTTTTGAATAATTCTTATTCTTTTCTTATTCTGCTGGTATGCAGTAATAACTTTCAAATGACTATTAAGATACCGGACCACAATTATAATATCATATTTCCCTGATTTGCGAAAAACCAACTTATATTTCTCGCCACGCACATCTTTCTGGAATTCAACATGCACCATATTCTCTGCATTTAAAAGCATGCACTTTACTTGCTCTTCTGTAATTGGTCGCTCTCTAAACTTCTTAAAAATATGCTTCGTGATTACAATTCCCTCGGTTTTCATCAACCGCATCTTGATTTTTTCAAGCAACTCACAATCTGGCGCAATATCCATAAACTACATACAGCCACAAGTCTTTATATAAAATACTCTTTATTTAAATCTTACGTTTTCGGCCAAAGAAGATATTACAACATGAAAACCATCTTATTTCTGATCTTGATGATTTGATGATTGTCTGTTAGTGGCGTACAGAGTTATACATTTAAAGTTATTTTCGAGTAGTATATTTGTGTACTCCCATTACATATCATGTCTATTGAATGTGATAAATGGCAGATGTTGTAACTATAAGTTTGAGTTCATGTTTTTTTAAAAGACACTTAAGATAGAAACATCTTTTGAACCCAAAAGTTGGGATTGAAAGAAATGTATTTCGACTGCTCTTGAATTGATATTTTTCAACTCAAGAAAAAGCAGTCAAGATACTGAAGACGTTTTTGTTAATTCTGATTCTGGAACAAAGGTGTCTTTGACATGTCTTTTGTGGTCTTTTATTAAATCATCTGGCTGCTTCAATATCATTTGAAGTAGTGGTGAATCAGCCCATTTTATTCAAATGGCAGATTACGGGTTCGAATCCCGGCAGATGGATAGCCCACTCGGGCTTTATAGCCAGCCGACTAACTTTCTATGGTTATAATTTAACTGTAAGAATCGGTTGACTATATAATTTCGGGTACTTGGCTTGACTGAGTACTCGAGGAGATAACAGATGAAAGAAATCCGAATTCACGGTCGCGGAGGACAGGGATCTGTCACCGCAGCCGAACTGCTTGCAATAGCAGCTTTCGAGGACGGCATGTACAGTCAGGCATTCCCGTCATTCGGCGTAGAACGGAGGGGCGCGCCTGTGATGGCATTCGTCCGCCTCTCTGATAAAAAGATCAGGCTACGCAGCCAGGTCTACGGCCCGGATTATGTGATCGTACAGGACGCAACCCTCATTGAAGCAGTCGATGTTGCCCGCGGACTGAAGGCAGATGGCATGATCCTCGTCAACACCGAACGTAACCCAGAGGACCTCCCACTCGAGACAGAAGCCACGGTCAGGACGATCGATGCAACCGGCATAGCGCTTGACATCATCGGAAAGCCGATCATGAATACAGTGATGCTCGGCGCATTTGCAGGCGCAAGTGGAGAGATTACCGCAGAGTCGATTAAGAATGCGGTACGTGACAGGTTTCCGGGAAAGGTCGGAGAGAAGAACGCAGACGCAGTACAGAGCGCATACGACATGGTGGTGGAATCATGATCCCACACGCACCAATTGGAGATGCAGGATCCAGTCTTGCAAACAAGACCGGTAGCTGGCGGATTTATATCCCTGTATTCGATGCAAAACTCTGCAACGGGTGCGGCACCTGCGAGACATTCTGTCCCGAAGGTGTGGTGCACAAGAGAGACGGTTCGGATACATTCGTAGCTGATTACAATTACTGCAAAGGCTGCGGAATCTGCGCCCACGAATGCCCGAAAAATGCCATAAAGATGATTCTGGAGGAGAAATGACTGGAAAACTGAAGAGCGGAAGGCAGGTCGTCGAAGGCTCGTACGCAGTTGCACATGCGGTTGCTATGTGCAGGCCTGATGTGATATCCGCATACCCGATAACGCCGCAGACCCATATCGTTGAGGACCTATCGCAGTTCGTTGCCGATGGCGCAATCGATTCTAAGTACATCAACGTCGAAAGCGAGTTCTCAGCGCTCTCCGCACTAGTCGGAGCAAGCGCAGCAGGCGCAAGAACATATTCGGCAACCACGTCACAGGGGCTTGCCCTGATGCATGAGGTGGTCTTCAATATGGCAGGCATGAGGCTTCCGGCCGTGATGACAATCGTGAACCGGTCGATGTCAGCACCGATCAACATCTGGAATGACCATCAGGACAGCATAGCAGAGCGCGATTCCGGCTGGATCCAGTTGTATGTCGAGGATGTGCAGGAACTCGTGGATACGACCGTGCAGGCATACCTGATCGCAGAGGACCAAGAGGTCTCGCTTCCGGTGATGGTCTGTATGGACGGATTCATACTCTCGCACGTATTCGAACCCGTAGACCTCCTCGACCAGAAAGCCGTGGATGAGTTTCTCCCACCGTTTAAGCCGGTGAGTATTCTCAATCCCGAGGATCCGAAATCGTTCGGCATGTTCGTGGACCCTGAATACTACATGGATTTCAGGTATCTTGTCGAGCAGGCGATGGATCAGTCGAGATCGAAGATAGGGGACGCAGCCAGAAGTTTTGAATCTGCTTTTGGCAGATACTACGGAGACCTGATCGATACGTATCAGACCGACGGCGCAGAGATCATCCTCGTAGCGATGGGATCCCTAGTCGGGACGCTCCGTGATGTGGTCGATGACCTGCGCAGCAAGGGCGTCCCTGTCGGACTCCTGAAGATCCGTGCGTTCAGGCCGTTCCCTGCTGATGAGATTGCTGAGGCAATCGCAGGCGCAAAAGTTGTCTGCGTACTTGACAAGAATATCTCGCTCGGCACCGGAGAGGGCGCGGTATTTACCGAGATTAAGGCATCTCTCTACAACAATGGCATCCGCGTTCCTGTAATCGGATTCGTGATCGGGCTTGGCGGGCGCGATATCCCGGTAGGCACGGTTCAGCAGATCGTTAGCAACGCAGAGGACGTTATCAAACATGGAATCGAGGCCGACAGCATATTTGTCGACCTCAGGAGGCACTAAGATGATAACAGAAAGTCTACTGGCACCGGGACATCGCGGCTGTGCAGGATGCGGAGCTTCGCTTGCAGCGAAGTTTATTCTTGAAGGCGCTGGCCGCGATTGCATCGTGTGCGGTCCTACCGGATGTCTTGAGGTATTTACAACCCCGTACCCTGAATCAGCATGGCGGGTCCCCTACATCCACTCGCTATTCGAAAACCCTGCCGCAGTCGCGTCAGGGATCGAGACCGCACTCGCTGCCCAGGGCAATACGCACACGAAAGTGCTCGTCATCGCAGGCGATGGCTCCACCTTTGATATCGGGATCCGCAGCATATCAGGTGCATTCGAGCGCGGGCACAACCTAACGTATGTGTGCTACGACAACGAGGCATACATGAACACCGGCATCCAGCGTAGCGCATCGACGCCTTATGATGCATCGACCACGACATCACCCTCCGGAACGGTTTCTTACGGCAACCCCTTCGCAAAGAAGGACATGCCCGCGATCCTTGTGGCGCATGGCTCGCCTTATGTGGCTACCGCTTCAATAGCGTACCCCAAAGACGTGATCCGCAAGATAAAAACCGCTACCGAGACCGAAGGTCCGACTTATGTCCAGATCCACGTGTCATGTTGCACTGGCTGGTACTTCGACAGTTCACTGGGCATCGAGGTCGTACGGCTCGCAGTAGAGACAGCGCTGTACCCTATCTTCGAATTCGTGAACGGAGAACTCGGGAAGGTGCATAAGATCAGGCAAAAGCCTGTCGAAGAGTACCTCCGGATACAGAAGCGGTTTGCGCATCTCTTCAAGGATGAGAGCGGAAGTGATGAGATCGCGAAGATTCAGGCGATTGCTGACGAGAACGTCCGGAAATACGGGCTTGTGAGAAATTGAGGGATACTATGTCCCTCGTTTCATTTTTTGCACACATATATCATTATTAGATATATTCGGTTATTTTCTTTTGTTTGTTTCTATCCGTTTTTGTTCACTGTCCAAGCCCAAAACGTAATACCACCAAGACCCGATACACTAAAACACACACAAACAGACACATACAAACACAAGACCCAAACAATCCTCCAGAGATATCAACCATTAAAACTTAAAGTTTCAAGATAAACAATAGAACAACAACCCTAAAAACAGGTAAAGTGACAAAAATGATACTCGCAGGAAAAACAACCCCTGAATACGTAAACCTCACAAAAGCAGTCCACAACAGCTTCAGGCACCTCGAACTCGCACTGGATAAAAGGCACCTGAACAACATAGAGATCACAAAAGAAAACATACAGACCGCCATAGACGAGCTAAAAAAAACAAACAAGACCTTCGAGATAATCTCCATCCACACTCCCCACATCAACAAAGACGAAACCGAATACCTAAAAAAAACACAGGACCTCGCAAAAGAATACAATGCCTACACAATCTTCCACTCAACAAACCTCACAATCGAAGACACAATAGAACTCGCAAAAACAATGGGCCAGGACCGCCTCCTCATAGAAAACAAAACAACAATGGACTTGAAATCAATCGTCCACAACATCCTCCCATACCACGACATGGTCCTCGACATAGCCCACCTCTACCGCGCATCACAAAACATATACAACGACCTGGAGATACTCATAAGCACATACAAAAACAAGATAAGACTCATCCACATGAACGACTCAACAAAACAAAAAGACGGCCTGCCAATAGGCGACGGCGACATAGACTACCCCACAATAATCAACATCCTAAAAAAAACCGCATACACAGAACCAATGATAATCGAAACCCCCCCATCTACCCAACCCGAATCAAGACAGAAAATCATGAAATATATGCCAATTTGAATGATTTCAAGCATCCCTTCGCAACAATAGCATAGAATAAGGGTACAGGAAATGCACATATTGCACAGAATTTCCGCAGACTTTCCCACAAATAACACAGGGAAAGTTAGGAAATTCACAAATAGCACAGAATTTCCGCAGATTTTGTTGAGAGACACACTTAACTACCCAACAGAAAATCCAAAAACAGATAGAGACTAACCAAAAATGACACAACCAAAACCAAAAATAAAAGCAATAATCTTCGACGCAGACAACACCCTATACACAATAAAAACCGAAAACGCATACAGCGCACTCTACAAATACCTGGCAGAACAGACCGACGACACAATAACAAACATAAGAAACAGGCACAAAGAAATAAGAGACTCAATAAAAAAAGAAAGAGACCCAAAAAAACGCACATATGCATACCCTATAGTCACCCTTCTGAAAGAATACGATAAAGACACAAAAGAACTCATAGAAGAAGCCCTAAAAATATTCTGGCAAAAAATACTAGACGACCTCGAAGAGACCCCCACATCAATAATAACCGTAATAGAACTAAAAGACAGATACACACTGGCAATAGCAAGCGACGAATTTCTGCCAATCCTCCAGAAAAAACTAAAGCGCATCTTCGGCCCATGGGCAGACTCATTCAAGACATTCACAACCCCCGAAGACACATACACAATGAAGCCCTCAGAAAAATACTACCGGATCACATTAGAAAAACTGAAAATAAAACCCGAAGAAGCCATAGTAGTCGGCGACTCATACATAAGAGACCTAAAGCCCGCAAAATCATGCGGCATAACAACCGTCCTTTTGGGGCAGGTACCTGACGGAACCCCCGACTACCACATAAAAAAAATGATAGAACTAAAAAAAATCATAGGACTGTGTGATAATCAATGACAGAAAACCCAAACATAACCCAAATCCTGAAAAACGCCCTTGAAGCATCCCACAAAGTTGCCCTCGAACAAACCCCGGACGCAGGAACCTACCTCGAACAGGGCTATTCCGGCGACATATCGACACAGGCTGACCTGAACATAGAAAAAGCGACAATAGAATCCCTAAAATCATCAGGCATATCCGCACAAATAATCTCAGAAGAGAAAGGAAACCTGACAATCAACACCACTCCGTCCAAATACCTGATAACAATAGACCCCCTGGACGGCTCAAGCAACTTCAGCCACGGAAAAGGCCTCATGCCCTATGCAACGACAATAGCGATATTCAACACAACAGAAAACCCCCTCTTCAAAAACATAATCTGCGCAGGCACAATCGAGCACACCCAAAACAACCTCTGGCTCGCAGAATTAGGCAAGGGCGCAACCCTGAACAACACCCCCTGCCGCCCATCAACCCAGACCACAATAAACCCAAAAGGCAAATACATAACAGACTTCTTCTTCGAAGCAAACTGGACAACATTCAATCCCCTGATAAAAGGAAAAACAAAAATCAACATAAACGACTACGGCTCAGCAGCGCTCCACTACGCCATGCTTGCAAGCGCACACATCGACGCCATGATGAGCGCATCCCAGAAAGCCCACGAACTAGCCGCAGGCTATCTCATGGCAAAAGAATCAGGCGCGATCCTGACCGACCTCAAAGGCAACCCCCTGAACAACACAGGATACGACTTCAACAAAAAATACCCTGTAGTGGGCGCAGCGACAAGCGAACTGCACAAGAGGATACTAAGCGCAATAAAGCAAAAATAAGCAATTATAGATTAGTCAAATATTATTCTCGCAAAAATTGATTGCAGATATTTTTCACAATATTGAGTTTATTGAAAAATGGGGGACTGGCATTGAAAAGATTAAAAGGCTGGAACCAAAAACAAAGTTTGAAGAGATAAGTGATTTTTTCTTAGTAACATTTAAACGAAAAGAAAAGTTGGTAGAAAATGTCCCTGAAAGTGTCCCTGAAAGTGTCCCTGAAAGTGTCCCTGAAAATGTCCCTGAAAAAAGATTGGATGATATATTGCGGTTAATGGGAAGAAATGAGAAAATATCCATCCCTATTCTTGCAAAAGAATGCAATGTTAACGAAAAAACAATAAAAAGAGACATATCGAAATTAAAAGAATTAAAATTAATTAAAAGAGTAGGTCCGGACAAAGGCGGTCATTGGGAAGTCTTAGAATGATGACTGAAACAATTAAAAGAGAAGAATATAACAAAAAAATGCAAATCGTTATGATGCTGTCAAATTATTGGAATTGACAAAACACACTTATTCAAAAAAAACACCCCGAAATGTGAGAGTTAAACGCCTATAAGATGATTTAGCACCCATAAAAACATACAACCACAGATAAAAACACATAATACAAAAAAGCAAAGTGATCACAATGAAAACCCCCGAAGCCTTCAAATCCTACGACATAAGAGGAAAATACCCCAAAGACATAAACGAGCAATTCGCAAAAGACATAGGCGCATCAATCGCCACCCTTTGGGACTCTGTGGACAGCCCGATAGTCGTAGGCAGCGACAACAACACCTCCTCCCCGGAAATAAAAGCAGCGCTGATACAGGGAATACTTTCAACCGGTACAGGCGTAATCGACATAGGTATCGGACCTACAGACATGATAGCATACGCTGGCAAAACACTAAACTCCTCATGCAGCATCATGGTAACCGCATCCCACCTGGGCACAGAATACAATGGCTTCAAATTCATGTACAAAGAAGGCAACAGCTTCACAAACGAAGACCTCGCAAAAATAAAAGACATCTACCTAAAAAAAACATATAAAATAAAAGCATGTGGTCACCTGACACACGACAAAACACTGCTCCCAAAATACCTCGGCCACGCAAAAGCCATATTCAAAAAATACTTCCAAAAAATAGACGCAAAAATAATAATCGACACAGGCGACGGCGCATGCTCAATAACCACCCCGGCCCTCCTAAAAGACCTTGGCGCAGAAACAATAAAAATCAACTCCGACCTGGACGGCGGCTTCAGAAGACACTCTGACTGCTCAGAAGAAAAACAGATTGCATACCTCAAAGACGAGATAAAAAAGCACCATGCCGACCTCGCAATCGCCCACGACCTTGACGGCGACCGCATAGCAGTCTTCGACAACAAAGGCAACTGGGTATCCGGAAATCACCTCTTTGCAATATTCGCACACATTATATCCTGCGACACAATAATAGCATCAATAGACACATCCGAACTCCTCAAAAACGCAAGCCCATCAAAAATAATCCACACGCGAGTAGGCGACCCATTCGTCCTGAAAGCCATGCAGGATAACAATGCCGCACTGGCAGGCGAACCAAACGGCCACTACGCCCTGTGCGAATTCATCCCCTACAACTCAGGCACCCTATTCGCACTCCTAATCGCCGCATACGCAAAAAACATCCCCCGATACTTGGACTCCCTCCCCAAATACCACACCGCAACAAAAAAATACACAATAACCGACACAGCATCAAAAATGCAACAGATCACCAACCACATAAAAGCCAACTACACCATAATATCAACAATAGACGGCATAAAATACAAAGATTCCGCATCAACAATCCTCATCCGCGCCTCAGGCACAGAAAACGCAATACGGATAGTAGCAGAAAACAAAAACAACCCCGAAAAACAACTAAAACAAACAGAAAAAGAACTCAACCTCTAGACTACACCATATCCTCCTGGAAGCGTATCATCTTATTGATTCTCTCAACTTCCTTCCAGTTACCCCTTTTAGCCATCTGTCCTTTCATCCTCTTGAGCTTGCCAATAGTAACTTCTTCCATAACATCACCACCTCAAGATAAATATCCTGTGACTTTTATAAATGTTACTCAAGAGTCATAAACCGAATATTTAAGAACTTAAAACCCCAATAACACACATGCAAAACGCCATAAAAGAGCTCATAAACTCAATAACCAAAGACCGGCAGGAAACAAAAGAAGACATCTACCCTGCCTTCAAAGACAAAAGATACACTCCATGCCAAATCACAAAAGAAAACATACGGCAATTCACACCATGCGACCACAGCCTAAAGATATCCGCAATCGACGGCGGCAACATAGAAATAATCAAATCCCCGGATACATCACTCCACCTCGTGCGCCTCTACTTCAACATCTTCAAAAACAACACAAGACAGACCCCCAAAACAATCCCTCAAAAAATAGACTTCTACGCCCTCGCACAATCCTTCCAAAAAGACACAGACATCTACTACAAAACAAAACTGATCCCCCTAAAAGATACCCACAAAAAATACCTGCCAGATGAAAAAGACCTCATCTTCGACTCATACGACCCCACAATCACAACCGGAATATTCCGTACCCCCATCTCAAAAATAGGCGAGATATCAAGAAAATTCGCAGAATGGAACATCTCAAAACACATAATAGAAAATGAGCTTGAAGAAGGCGACATCTTACTTCGCGACGGCGCCCTCCAGACCGCCATAACAAACGAAACAACCTACGCCGACGCAGCCTACGCATGCGCAGAAACAAAAAACATAACCTACTGCGCCCTCTCAAAAACCTCCACCCTCCTTGCGACAAATGCAAAAACCCTCGCAACCGCAATCACAGAAACAGCAGACACCCAAAACAAAAACAACACATGGCTCTACCACCCATTGACAACCTCCACCCCACCTGACCACAAAGCCGCCATCTACTACATACACTTAAACAAAAACACAGACTACACCTTCCGCTTCGAAATCTACAATAAACAAGAAAAGCACGCACAAAAAACAATCGAACAACTGGCCCACAACTCAAAAGACATGACATTCCCCGGCTACCCCTATACCCTCATAGACGCAGACAAAAACGCAAGAGTGACATTCAAAGAAACAAGCTTCCACAAAACCTACATAGGCCACTACAAAAACAAAAACAAAAGCGCCCTTGAAACAGGCATCCGCGCAACCGACGCCCACGACCTTCTCAACCGCATAGTATGAATTAACACCAGAATCCATACATTTATATCTGTTTAGTTACAATTGTATCAATACTATAGTTTCAAATGTAACTAAACGTGCGATGCTATAGTGATTTGTTACGGAGCACCGCAGGAAAAAGAGACAATAATTGAAATAATAACCTTATTCCAAAAACTAAGAAAAATCATGAAAAGCATGGGTGTTGACAATGACTATGAATACGAATAAAGACTTGATTGCATACTCAATGGACTACGCCTCTTTCTTACTCAACAACCTCCCGGAGAAACAGGCACAATACATAATCGACATAACATTATTCGGAAGCGTAGCCCGGGGCGACTTCGACGATACCTCTGACATTGACATCTTCATCAACGCAACAGACAAAAAACCAGAAAAAGCAATAAACCACCTGACAGAAGAGTTTTTCAAATCCGTAAAATATAGAGAATACTGGAAACTAAAAGGAATCAACAGGAAATTCAGCCCCATTATCGGAAAAATCAACGACTGGAAAGGCCTCAAAGAAAGCATAGCCCTAAACGGCATAACAATATACGGAAAACACAGGCAGCTTCCAAAAACAACTCAGCCATACATGCTTTTCCAGTGGAGCGCAATCAAAAACCAGTCAACCCGTGTACTCCTCAACAAACAGCTATTCGGCTACAGCCAACACAACAAAAAATACATTGGAAAAATAGAACAGT
>JAFCBW010000131.1 GCA_017610525.1 Candidatus Nanohalarchaeota archaeon
TTTCAAAAGACTCTAAAGGATTTAATCAGTGCAGGGATTCAGCAATTGATGGAGGCACAATTGCAAAGAACACCAGAAAAGAAATTGAAGAAAAAACAGGCAGATCACTAATTTCAAACAACAACTACCTTCACCTGACAGAAAAAAAGAACAAAGAAATCGAACATAAGGATAAACATGAATCCTGAGTAACCTGCTCACAACTACCAAAACAAGCAAAAATTTCAGACAACCGGCCACATGGCCGGCATCCACAATCAAAAAATCCTAAAATATATCCTTCTCAGAAACAATAATAAAATCCCCGACAGACTTCACAGCAGAAAACGGGATCATTATCCGCCCATTATCATCCTGCTGAAGTTGCAGCTCCGCAGTCGCCTTAGTCGGCTCAACCAGTAAAATATTCATAAGCTCACCGGTATCTGCAATAAAACTGACATCCCCTGCTTTTCCGAACTTCCTGCCAGTCTCATCACTAACAATGACCCTGCCAATAAACTCTTTTCCTCTGATTTTCATATCCTGAATCACAATTATCACCTGCCTAATACCTAAACAACATTCGTCTACTCATTATATACACCCAAAAACTTAATAAGCTTATAGTCCCCCAAACTCTCACAAGAAAAAGACAATCGCCGTCGTAATAATCCCTCCGCACAAAGTCGCGCTAAAATTCACAGACCCGTTCGTCATATCTCCCTTATTCTCAAACGCCATCCCCAAAACACTATCAACAACAGACCCAAGCACACCCCCCGCGACCACCGCAAAAAACAACACATACGCAGAAACACCACTCATCGCAAAACTGCTATAAAACACCAAAGAAAGCGAAGCAATAATCACACTCCCGCCAATAGATGCAATCGTACCGAGCTTAGTCACACCCCCATTCAGTCCCGGCTCAACCTTTTTGCGCGGGTTGACTATCAGCACCGGTGCCTCCTTCGACAATTTGCCTATCTCTGACGCAAGCGTATCAGAAAGCGCCGCAGAAATGCTACCCAGATAAAAATAAGGCATTCCCAGAACCGCACTCATAAACGGTACAATACCATTCGACAAGACATTATCCGCACCGCGGTGCTCATGCTTCTTCCCATCCTTCCCGCGCCCGCATCGGGTCGCATACAGCGAAGTCACAAGAAACGTAAAAAGAACAAGAATCCACTCAACCCCGCAAAGGCGCCATATCACAAGCCCATAGACACAGGAAAGGGCAACCGCCGCAAAATCAAACGACTTTGTCCGCAAAAGAACAATCGCAAAAAGACCTATAACAAAAAACTCAATCATATTACCACATCATGCATCAATCAGCACACTCTTAAGTTTCACAGAAACATTATATTTATACGAGCGCCCCTGTCTCTGGCGCGAAACAAAACCCGCCTCATCAAGCCTCTTCAAAATATTATTGACTGCCCGAAGAGCATGGGCCTTTGACTTATAATCCGAAATATCCATCTTCTCCACAAGTTCCCCCGGCGTCACCCCATTTGACTTCGACATTATCTCAACAATCTCTGACTGCTTATCAGTAAGCGACGACAATATCTCATTTGTATCTATAATCTCATCAATTATCTCCTTATCCTCAAAATACGAAACATCAATTATTTGTGAATTGCGCTCAATTGCCTGGTGAACAAGATGATTGCAAAGCTTAATTACCTCCCGTGGAAACCCTCCGCTCCTCTTATATATCTCATTAATCGTATCATATGTAAAAGGATCAAGATTATGTCCTCCTGCACTCTCAATCCTCTTTCTTACAAGTTCAATCGTCTCATCCTTGTTCAGTGTCCCAAGTTCAATCTCAAGAGTGATCCTCTGCTTCAGCGTCTCAAGTTTCGAAAGGTGTGTTTCCTTGAAAACAGGAAGTCCTGCAAGCACCAGGGTAGCGCCCGCAATCTGGTCTGTAATAGCCCGCAGCCATTCAAGAACATGGACATCTGTCTCATGCACCTCATCAACCAGAAACAAAAGCGGCTTCCCCTTATGTTTGCGGTTTATTTCCTCTGCCAGATTATATACTGTTGTCCTGTCGCGCCTGAAAATACGCTCAAGCACACTTGGCCTAATGATAGTCGCCCTGAAAATACTCACAAACTCATCCTGCGCCCTCGGTGGTTTTGGCAGGTACAAAGGAAAATACTTATTAGAAAGATATTTCAGCAAAGTAGTCTTCCCTGAACCCGTAGGTCCTGTAATCAGCACATACTTCTGCGACTCATCAATATTTTTTACAAGCCTTTCGACTTCATCTTTATGCCCGACCATCAATTCCGGCTGTATATCAAGTATAAATGGATTCTTACTCCATCCTATTTTCGAATACCAGGGATTAACTTCATGTGCATTCATGAAATCACGTGTAAAAACATTTAAACAACACTACGTCAATATGTACTTCACATGAAAGTATAAATACCTTTTGATTAGGAGTTGACTATATTATGCGCTGCTTTATCGCCATTGACATTCCAAAAGACATCATAAAAGAGCTCCATTCAATCCAAAAACCATTCGAAAAATACGAAAACATAACTTTGGTAAACACAAAACTCCTTCACTGCACACTAATTTTCCTCGGCGAAATAGACAAGACTCAAATCGAGAAAACCAAAAACATCCTGAACACCACCGCCACCCACAACAACCCCATAAAATGCCAACTCAAAAGCACAGGCGTATTTCCAAATCGCAACTATCTTAAAGTCATCTGGGCAGGAATATCTCCCTCTGACCCGTTAGTCGCCATCCAAAAATCACTTGAGACAAAGCTAACCGAAACAGGGCTCTACAACCCGCCTCCTCATCAGAAATTCACGCCCCACATAACCCTTGGCCGTGTAAGAGACTCAAGACACAGGCATGATATCCTAAAAGAAATAGAAAAAAACACCACATTCACAACCCCATTTTTTGAAATAAATGAACTAAAACTAAAACAAAGCACACTTTTACCTGGAGGTCCCATATATGATGACATCGCCGTATACAAACTTTGTGAACCTGCGTGAAATAACTCTTGACGAGCGCTCAATAAAAAAACTATGCATCTTCATGTCCTTCCTGGGGCTTGCAATAATCTACATAATGGAGATCACAACCACAATCTCATACACAGAAATAAGCGCTATAACAAAAGACAACATAGGCGAGCACATCAAAGCATGCGGAACCGTGAACAAAAAATACGTAACCGACAAAGGTCATATCTTCTTTGACCTGAAAGACAACACCTCAATCAAAGTAGCGATTTTCAAAAACAACAACAATCCGACACCACCAGAAAACATAGAAAACGACAAGATACTTTGCCTTGAAGGCACAGTAAAATTATACAAAGGCGACCTGGAAATCATCTGCGACCGTCTTCTCACAGATTCACGTGAATAACTTATTTCACGTGCCTTGTCTTCACAGCAAC
>JAFCBW010000132.1 GCA_017610525.1 Candidatus Nanohalarchaeota archaeon
ACTGAGTATAGACCGCCTCATTGACTCGGTATCAAGAAACAGGGTATATGTGCCTCTGTTGGTGGTGCTCAACAAGATAGATACTGCCTCGAAAGAGAAACTGCATTCTATAACATCAAAAATAAAAGACCCGCTCATAACCATATCAGCAGAGAAAGACGAAAATCTCCCACAATTCAAAAAACAGCTATTTGAGAAGACAGGGCTTTTGCGCATCTACATGAAAGAGCCGGGAAAGGAGCCGGACTTTAAAGAGCCCCTGATAATGAAAGAAGGCGCAACCATCCGCACAGTTGCAGAAAAGATACATAGAGACTTTGCAAAGCACCTGATGTATGGCAAAGTCACCGGGAAAAGCGCTAAGTTTGATGCGCAGAAACTGGGTCCAGACCATGTTCTGAAAGATAAGGATGTAGTGGAGCTGGCTTTCGAGAGATGAATTGTTATGGGTTTTGCGCTGATTTTCAGATAGAGTGTCTGTTTTTCTGATTCTTTCACGGTTTTGATACTCCATACTTTTTGCTCCACTCTTCCGCTCCAGCAAGGGTGGTTATTCTATTTTCTCTATTTCCCAAAGGAATCACAGGTATCGCTATCGGATCAGCCTCTTGCACATCTGGTTGCACATCATCTTTCGGTATATATTCACTGATATCAAACAAGCCCCCGGAAACGGTATGCTTCTTTCCGTCAGCATCCAATAGATATTTACTCTCATCAAACCAATTCCTTGTAACTGTGTGCTCTTCTCGCGTCTCATCCTCTTCAGAATAGCTTATCTTTCTAAACAGTTCTTGTACTGCACGAAAAAATAACTCTCCTTTACCTGTCAGTTTACCTTTATTTGTCGTAAGTTCTGCATTATTCCTATATTTGTCATAATAACACAGTCTGCCTCATCCAATTCTTTAAAAAACGAAATGAGCGCGCGTCTGCCGACTTTCTTGCCTTCGCTAGCATTCTTATTGATGAATGTAGCCCATACTGCTTCAGGGCTTGGAATAACTTTGCCGGATTGATCTACATAACCTGCGCAGAACGCATCACCATCCAGGCATAGATATACGGCACCGGGAAAACCACCTGTAGTATCAAGACTAGTGTATAATAAGAATGATTCAGCGCCATTGACATTCAATTTTGGCACTGACTCTGAATTGCCGGATAATAGGTCTTTGAATTCCCCATAAATAGCAGAGTATAATTCTTCCCAATTGTATTTTTCACCATATACATATGTAGGGCCTTCATCTTTTTCTATGGTTCTGCCTTTTTTTTGCGGGGTATCTGTTATCGTCTCATCCGACACAATCTCTGTGGTATCTGGAGAGTCACTACCTAGGTTTTCAAGAGCGCCGTTTTCTGTGGGTTCTGCCATGCTTACAGAGGTAAACTCATTAGCAGGTGGTTTATCATGCCTGCGATATGCAGAGTTAGGCAGACCTTTTGGGAGTTCTCCTGTAGCCAGGTATTCTACACCTTCAGATGTAGCTACATAAATCTTTGACCGTGTAAATCTTCCAGTATTCTTATGATAAAAACCACTCTCTTCTGTTCCTAAAAGACCATCTTTTGTTAATTCATCAAGGTACTTGTCAACACGGCGCACAATACCTGCAGGAGCCCAATCCTTACCAATAATATATGCTGCTAAATAGCCTGGCTTCCGCACTGGGTTGTTCGTATCCTGTAAAGCATAAACATTAAGAAGAACCATTTCAGGAGTGATATCTGATGGATATAGGCGGTCTAAATTAATCTCTATAGGTTCCTGCATAGTAGTTTGCCCAAAATCTCCATCTGTTTCATGAACTCCACCCGGAGAATCTCCATTACCATAGTTCTGTAACTCAGGACATAATCCCTGCTGTTCAAGAACGTCAAGAAAAACAGAACCGTCTTGTAGAGCATAAATAATTCTTCCAAGACGCTCATCGAATGGTTTCACTACACATCGTTCATCAGTTGCACCTGTTAATGCACGATATACTTCAAGAAGATGCGGATGAATTTCGCCATTATCCTTATGCACCTTTAATTCTTGAGGGCGTCCCCTGCTACCAGTATTTATACTAAGCACATCTTTTACCGGATTATATCCTATTTTTGGGCTGTTTGCGCCAGAAGAATCATTTACATCCATAATAATCAAAAAACTAATGCGCCCGAACACTTAAATACATTTACTTCTAGTCAGTGCGAAAAACATATAGTAAATAGTATCCAAAAAAATGCGCGTTTACCCGTTGACAACCTCTAAAACGTCATCTCCGTACTTCTGGATCTTGACAGGTCCGAAACCATGGATGCGCGAAAGATCATCTGTGCTTTTCGGCATGACATCTGCAAGTTCTGCAATGGTCCGGTCATGCATTATCATGAATGCAGGAACTCCCATGGCATTGCTGACATCGCGCCTCCAGTTCTTGAGCCTGGTGACCACATCCCCCGGAAAGCCGGTGTTGGCCATCTTTTTTACCTGTACTTTCAGCTCCTTTGCATCCATCATGCCAAGCATATCACTGTTAATGAAATAAGTCGGCTTGCTGCCTGAATACGAGAGGTACAGGCTTTTTTTTGCCCTGCTCATCGCAACATAAAATAGGCGGCGCTCCTCTTCTTCTTTATCATATTCTTCTACTTTTACCATGTCCACTACCGGATGCTCACTGCCTTTGCATGGGAAATTGGCATAACTGCAGCCGATAACAAAGACAAGTTCTGCCTCAAGACCCTTGATTGCGTGAATGGTCGCAAGAGTCACGTCATCAATGCCAGAGGATATGCTTTTTCTCATCTCATCGCTCCTGACGACGTGTTTTATCCTGCGCGTGCGCAAGACATCTGAAAGCTCATTCAGCTGCCTGTTGGTTCTTGCAAGCACGAAAATCTCACCTTTCGGAATCCCTGATGCAATGATCTTCTGCACCACAAATTCAAATTCTGCAGCTTCAGAGCTAAATTTCAAAAGCTTGACATCCTTATCACCGCCAATTGAAGATTCAAGATCTGCAAGTCCCATGTTGCGGATGGAGGTGTTGATCAGGTCGACTATGTGTTTTGTGGACCGGTAATTTTTAGTCAGTGTGATGACTTCGCAGGCAGGGTATTTATCTTCAAAATTCAGGATATATCTTATATCAGACCCGCGCCAGCCGTATATTGACTGCCTCGGGTCACCCACGCAAAAGAGGTTAGGGGGGTTAAGGATATCAACCAGTTTTATCTGGGTTGAGTTGACGTCCTGGTATTCATCTATGAGCACATGCCCGAATTGGGGTATGAGTTCGTTGTGTTTTTCGAAAAGTGTGATGGTGTCTACCAACTGGTCTGCAAAATCGCGAAGCCCGTGCTTTCTCATGTATGCTTCAATATAATTGCATACTGCAAACACTATCTTTGTGCTTTTTTCGTCACTATCTCCTGATGTCTCAAAGCAGGATGCGTCAATCTTTTTGTTCTTGAACTTGAAATAATCCCTGATAAAAAAGCAGTCATTCAGAAAGATGTTTGCAAGCTGGTCTTCTGTTTTTCCTCTTTTTTGGGCGGCGGTAAAATAAATATCCACTGCCTGGCTCATATTCTGTCCGAGGCTTGCAAGGGCGCGGTGAACTATCTGGATCTTATACCTGTAAGTAACCACCTGCACGGGCTTGCCATAGACTATGTCATTGTACTTTCTTAAGATCTTTTCGCAGAATGAATTGAATGTCTCAACCTTTACACTATCTGAAAGACCCATCTTTGAAATGCGCCTCGTCATCTCCATGCGCGCTTTCCTTGTGAACGTGATCGCAAGAATCTTTTTGGGGTCAGTGCGCTTATAATTGACAAGAAACTCTATTCTTTTGGTGAGTACCGTGGTCTTGCCGGAGCCTGCGCCTGCAAGGCATAGTATATGTTTGTTGTCGCAGATTATGGATTTTTTTTGCTCATCATTAAATGAATTGAGAAAGCTGCTAAATACACTGAACTTTCTTTTGTCCTCTTCTGTGATTTCAGTTTTCACATCCTTGAAATGAAACGAAAGCTTTCTTTTGTACAGGGTCGGGTGATCAATCTCTTTTTTTCCTTTTGCGCTCAGTTCAAGCACTTTCCAGAATTTCTTGCCGTCAACAGAGGTGACTGTGATGATGCCGTTAAGGATGAGGCTGTCGATT
>JAFCBW010000133.1 GCA_017610525.1 Candidatus Nanohalarchaeota archaeon
AAAAAATAACAGGATTCATAATAAAATTGATGGGCGGCGAACCGCAAAAAGGAATAATAACTGTCGAGGAACTCAGGACAACCATATCCATAGGCGCAGAAGAAGGCATCATAAAAAAAGACGAAGAAGAAATGATACACAAAGTATTTGACTTAGGCAGTACCTCAGTAAGAGAAATCATGATACCAAGAACAGACATGTTCTGCCTCAAGGCAGACATAAAGATAAAAGACGTCCTGAAAGTCATTCCAGAAAACAGGTACACAAGAATACCTATATACAAAGGTTATCCTGACAACATAATAGGCATACTCTATGTAAAAGACATAATAAAATTTATCGGAAAAAAAGACGATACACATATCGAAAAAATACTGCGCCCCCCATTCATAGTCCCTGAAACCAAAAACCTGAATCTGCTATTGAAAGAATTCAGAAAAAAAAGGACACATCTGGCAATAGTTGTCGACGAATCCGGAGGCGTAGCAGGTCTTGTAACCCTTGAAGACATCCTCGAAGAGATAGTCGGTGAAATCTACGATGAGACCGACGCAAAAGAGACACTTATCAAACCCACAAAAGACAAAAGCTTTGAAATCGAGGGAAAAACAGAAATAGACGAAATAAACAAAATCCTGAAACTTGAACTGCACGAAGAGCATTACAACACAATTGCAGGCTACGTGATTCACAAGCTCGGAAGAATCCCAAAAAAAGGCGAAATACTCAGGCTGGACAAGATGAACATCACAATCCTCGAAGCTGACGACCAGAAAATAAACAAACTGGAAATAAAACTCACTGAAACAAACACAAGCAACGGCGAGAACAATTAAAAGAAAAACCCAAGCATCTAAAAAAACACAAATACTGTCACTCATTCTGCTCACAATACTGGCAACTATACTATTCACATCAACAGAGACAGACAACTCCATCACACGCAATCCTGCAGTAGCAGGCACATTCTATCCTGCATCAAAAACCATCCTGGAAAACACAATCAATACATACTACGAAAATGCAAAAGACAGCACTCCAAAAGATGTACATGCAATAATCGCACCTCATGCAGGATACATCTACTCCGGACAGACTGCAGCATATGCATACAAAAACCTACAAGGCAAAGAAACAATACTACTGCTCGCGCCAAGCCACCACATCTACTTCTGCGGCGCATCAATCGCAAATGTCACTCATTACAAGACCCCACTCGGCAAAATAAGACTATCAACAAAGACAGACAGCATAAGAGAAGACCTCGACAAAGCCAGCCTCCTATACAAAGAAAAAGACCCGCACAAAAAAGAGCACGCAATCGAGGTACAGCTGCCATTCCTGCAGGTTAGCCTCAATGACTTCGAGATAATACCGATACTGATAGGCAGCGCCACAGACCACACAGACATAAAAAGGATAGCAGACATACTGAAAAAATACACAGGCGAAAGCACACTGATAATTGCAAGCTCAGACTTCACCCACTACGGCCCGCGCTACAGCTATACAGCATTCACAGAAAACAAAGAAGAAAACATAAAAAACCTGGACTATGGAGCTCTGGAGCACATAGAAAAAAAAGACCCTGAAAGCTTCCAAAACTACATCCAAAAAACCGGCGCAACAATTTGTGGCAGCACGCCCATAACCATACTCCTTGAGATGATTCAGGAAAGCGAACTAAAAGGCAAACTCCTGCACTATGACACCTCCGGCCGCATCACAGGCGACTACACAAACTCAGTAAGCTATATATCCTACATTTTCTACAAAGATAAAACCCTAAACAAAGAAGAACAAAAATACCTCACAACGCTCGCAAGAAACACACTTGAATCATACCTGAAAGACAAAAAAACACAGGAAATTAACAAAAATAATCTATCTGAAAAACTAACCTCTAAAAGCGGCTGTTTCGTAACTTTAACAAAAGACAGCCAGCTAAGAGGATGCATCGGCAACATAATCGCACAAAAGCCACTATACCAATGCATAATCGACAATAGCATCAGTGCAGCATTACACGACTCCCGCTTCAGCCCAATCCCATACGACGAACTTGACGACATCCATATCGAAGTATCTGTATTATCTGCGCCCCAGTCACTTGAATTCACATCACCAGATGAACTTCTCGACAAATTGACACCTCTTGAAGATGGAGTTGTCATCAGCTACGGTTTTCACAAATCCACCTACCTTCCACAGGTCTGGGAGCAATTACCGGACAAAACAGAATTCCTGACAAGCCTCTGCAAAAAAGGCGGCGCACCAGGCAACTGCTGGAAAAAAGAAAATGTAAAGATAGAGACATATCAGGCACAGGTATTCGGGGAATAAACACAAACCATTTTTGAATCCGCATGATACAGATATAACCTATATATAACACATACAACCAAATTAAGATATGGGTTCCGACAACAGTCTTCTTGAGTTATACAGTGTTTCAAAGACATTGTCAGGTAAAAAGATTATCAGAAATGCATCGTTTGCAGTCAATAAAGGAGATTTCTTCGGTTTAATAGGCCCCAATGGTGCAGGAAAATCATCACTGCTTAACATTATTGTGACCCTCGCAAAAAAGACAGGTGGAACAATTTACTTTAAAGGGCGCGACACTACCAAAAAAACTAACAGTTACCGTAAAAGTATAGGATATGCACCGCAGCACACATGTTTTTACAAAGAGCTCACAGTGCTTGAGAATATGAATAATTTCGCCATGATGTATGATTGCAAGAAAAACAAGAGCAGGCACATGATTAATGAGTTGTTATCTCTCGTCGACCTTAAAGAGTCAAAGAACCTTCTTGCCAAAGATCTTTCAGGAGGCATGCAAAGGCGCCTTAATATTGCATGTTCTCTTATTCATAACCCGGAATTGGTAATCATGGATGAACCTGCCGCAAACCTGGACCATCATCAGCGCGAAGAGATATGGAAACTGCTGACATCAATAAACCAGCGCGGGGTTACAATAATAATTTCATCCCACCTGCTCCATGACATGAACCGGCTCTGCAACAGGGTTGCTTTCATGTTTAAAGGTTCTGTTCTTTTTACTGGCACTCCCAAGGAACTTCAGGACAAATTCAAGCGCAATTTGATTGTTCACCTTAGCACTGTCCCGGGGAATTACGGCATGATAATCTCAGCTCTCAGGCCGGCACTGATCATAAATAGTCATGAGGTAAAGGACAATATCTTGACAATGAACATAACTAACACAAATTATGCAATCCACCAGATGGTACATATACTGGATGAACTGGGGGAATATGTCGCGGACATAGAGGTTGAAAAGCCATCCTTGGATGATACATTTGAAGAAATAATAAGGCGATTTGGACAATGATTTCGAAATTATATTATATTGTCATGAAGAACATGCTCGTGCTGCTCCGTTCAAAAGGATTCGTAGTTGGCGTAGT
>JAFCBW010000134.1 GCA_017610525.1 Candidatus Nanohalarchaeota archaeon
GATTGGGAACTTGTTATGATTCAGAAGAAGGAATTTGCATGGAGAGAACGCCGCAGAGGGTTTGTAACGATAATGGCGGAACATGGGACACCCGTAAAGTTGAACAAATTCCGCAGTGTCAATTGGGATGTTGTATTATCGCGGATCAGGCCGCGTTTGTTTCGTTAGTTAGATGTAAGAGGTTGTCAACATTGTTTGGAATTGAAATTGATTATCGAACTAATATAAATAACGAGGTTAGTTGTATCGCTGAGGCACAGTCGCAGGACATGGGAGCCTGTGTTTATGAGAGAGATTTTGAGAGGACTTGCGAATTTACGACTCGTGGAGATTGTGGAGTAGATGAGAGAATTGAGGCAGTGAACGGGACAAATATCAGTTTGTCTAGTCAGAGGACTTTTTATGAAGATTTTCTCTGTTCGGCCGAGGAACTAAATACGGCTTGCGCTAAACAGATTTCTACGACTTGTTATCAGGGTGATGTTTATTGGATGGATTCCTGTGGGAATAGAGAGAATATTTATTCAGATGATAAAGCGAGAAGCTGGAGCTTTGGAAAGGTGGCTAATGCTGATGAGATTTGTAGCGCCAATGATGGTTCAAATATCAATTGTGGAAATTGTGATTATTTGTTGGGCTCTCGGTGTGCGGAATATGATAAGTATTTGAGTGGTCCAAAATATGGAGATAATTATTGTCAAAAAACTGAATGTATAGATGGGAATGGAGATAAGCGGATAAACGGGGAGTCATGGTGTGTATATGACGATGGCAGTGGAAATGGTGGTGATCGAGTGGGTTCGAGATATTTTAGGGAAATTTGTGTAGATGGAGAGGTTCGGGTTGAGCCGTGTGCGGATTTTAGAAATGAGATTTGCTTAGAGGGTTCAATTGAGACCAGTGCTGGAGACTTTGGAACGGCGGCTTGCAGAGTTAATAGATGGCAGGATTGTGTTGTACAAGGGGACGAAGATGATTGTAATAATATTGACAAGAGGGATTGTTTATGGTTGCCTAGCGTGACTGGGATGGTTCTCGGAAGGGGACAGAGTAAGGGGAATGGTGGTTTTTCAAATCCGAGCTCTGGGGGCGATATGTTCAGTAACCCGACGGCGACTGGAATGGTGACCGCTCCAGTAACTGGAGCTTTTTTGGGATTAGGGGGTGATGAAGAGAAAGAGGAGGAAGGGGAGATGGTTACAAATAGGCCTAATGGAATTTGTGTTCCGAATTTTCCTCCGGGATTGGAATTCTGGGAGAAGAGTAGCGCTCAACAGATTTGTGGACAGGCAAATGCGAAGTGTACTGTTGTTTATGAAGAGGGATTATTGGGAGGAAGGAAAATTGTTGAAGGGGGGGAATGTTTGGAGAACGATTGGGCATTGAGTGCAAATAGAGTTTGTGCTGGGCTTGGAGATTGTGGGGGTTATGTAAATTATCAGGGAGTATATACTGATAATGGTTATAAGTGGGTTGTAGATGGGTACGATAAAGAGTTTTCACCTAATATGATTAATATTATTAGTGGTGGCTTTAGTGGGATGGTTATTGGAGAAATTAAATTAAGTGTTGATGATTATGTCAATGTGAAGGTGGCAGATGATAAATAAAAAAATAATCGGCATGTTGCTTTTAGCAATTATGTTTTTGAGTCCGCTTGCTTTTGCATCGAGTGTGAAGTTGGTGAAGGTTTCGGATTTGGGAACAGGTGATGTGATTTTGGATGAGGACGGGAATGAGTTTGAGGTTAGTGGAATTAGGGAGAGCGTCGATGGGACTATCGGAATTACTGGGATGGCTGTCGGGGGACTGGAGATTATAACTGGGATGGTGGAATATCAAATACCAAGTGCTGAAAAGTTTCTTAGTAGTAGTGGAACTGGGGTACGAGAAACGACATCCCTTAATGCTCCTACTGCCGGATCTGAAAGTAAGGGAATGTTTTCAAAAGTAATAGGATTAGAAGCAGGAGGGATAGCTGATACTTTAGTTACAGGTGCACAATGGGCGTTGTTTGCTTATTTGGCTGGGCAAATGATTGGATCCATGCTGGGGATGACAGCAGAAAACACAAAGGCGCTATCTACTTCAATGGCGGCTGGGTTTGGTACAGCTGGTGCATTAGGAACTTATACTTTTGAAGCGGGAAGTTTTGGTGCAAACTATATTACGCCCTATTATGGGTGGTGGGGTCTTGCTATTGGCGTTGTAATTTTCGTAGCTATGTACAAAAAAACAGATACAAAAGTTGTGACATTTGACTGTATGCCGTGGCAAGCGCCGGTTGGGGGAAATGTTTGCGAGAAGTGTAATGATGGAAATCTGCCTTGTTCGGAATATATGTGTAAGAGCTTGGGACAGAATTGTGATATTGTTAACGCGGGGACAGCGGATGAGAAATGTGTGAATATTAATCCAAGAGATGTTAATTCGCCGACGATTAGACCGAATTATGAATTATTGAGCAAAGGGCATAAATATACTAATGTTAAAAATTCACCACCTGGACCTGGATTCAATATTGTTAACAATGAGGCTGGTGATGGTTGCTTGAAGGCATTTACCCCGTTGGAATTTGGGATTATTGTCGATGAACCAGCGCAATGTAAAATTGATTTTAATCATACGGAAAAATTTGATGATATGGTGGCATACATTGGTGGTAGAAATTTGTACTCTTATAATCATACCGAGCGGTTTTCTTTGCCTAGTGTGGCGGCTTTAAAAAATGCATCTTTAGTATTGGAAAATGGGAAGGATTTGACTTTTTATATAAGATGTAAAGATAAAAATGGAAACGAGAATGGGGCTGAGTATGCAGTGAATTTCTGTGTTGACCCGACGCCTGATAATACGGCTCCGAAGATTGAGGCAACCTCAATTACAAATGGGGGATGTGTCGCTGAAAATCAAGATAGTGCTGAAGTCATATTTTATACTAACGAGCCAGCGGATTGCCGATGGGGTTCGCAGGATCAGGATTATAATAATATGCAAAATAGCATGGTTTGTAGTAACGAATTATATCAGATGAACGCCATGCAATTATTTGGTTGCGCAACTAAGTTGGCTAGTATTTCGAGAGATGACACAAGGTTTTATGTGAGATGTAGGGACCAGCCTGGGGTAGATGAAAACAATAGGAATACAAATAAACAGAGTTTTGAATTTAGTTTAAGGGGCAGCACGGGGTTAAAGATGAAAGATTTGCAACCTAATGGAACAATTTTTGGAGCGGTTAGTCCGATGCCTGTTGAATTAAAAGTCAAGACATTGTTTGGATGTAATAATGGATGGGCAATCTGTAGATATTCAGCTACGGAAAATACTGGAGATTATATTCAGTTCTTTGATACAAA
>JAFCBW010000027.1 GCA_017610525.1 Candidatus Nanohalarchaeota archaeon
AATGGCGGGCGTACTATGGTAAAAAGAATTGAAAGAGTATCTATCAAGGAAATGTTCAAATTTTTCGCATACAATCTCTATAATCTGGTTACACAAAAGAGAAAACTGCTAGCGGTAGCTATCTAAAAATGTGCGGATTAGGGAGGAAATTGAGCAAATATTGGCAAGTATATGCTCGATATAAGGATAAAATATGCAAAATGACGAAAAAATGATGGAAAACAGAACAGGCTTACAAACCGAAGGAGTTATTCAAAGTCCTCTATAATAAAACTACGATACAGAAAATTGTCAAGAAAGCAGCTAAAAAAGTTGGAATCAGCAAGAATGTGACGCCTCATACTTTGAGGCATAGTTTTGCTACGCATCTGCTTGAGGGTGGGGCGGATATAAGGTATATCCAGAGTCTGCTTGGGCACAAAGACCTGAAGACAACGCAAATCTATACTCATGTGGCTAGTCGTGATATTACGAATCTTGCTGTTTTGCTCTGATTATGTTAGGTTCTTTAGTGTCTCATTATGCGCGATTTTTTGAAACTTGGCGCGTCTTGTATTGTGTATATGTTTTGTTTTTTTCATTAAACACTTAAATTTCAAATGTCCAGTTATGGTTATGTCGGGTATTGAATGGACTGAGAAGTATCGGCCGAAGAACATTGGTGATGTTGTCGGGAATGAGAAGGGTAAGGTGTTAGATTGGGTTAGGTGCTGGAAGAAAAACCAGCCAAAGAAGGGGCTTTTGCTTATGGGTCCTGCGGGGTGCGGGAAGACCAGTATGGTGCTGGCTGTTGCCGGTGAGCTTGGGCTTCATGTTATTGAGACTAATGCCAGTGATGTGCGGACGAAGAAGAGCCTTTGTGAGTTTTTCGGGACAGGCCTTTCGCAGCAGACGCTGTTTCAGAAGGGTAAGCTTGTGCTGTTTGATGAGGTTGACGGGATTTCCGGGCAGAGGGATCGTGGGGCGCCGCAGGAGATTGTGAAGATTATTTCAGGGAGTAATTATCCTGTTATTCTTACTGCTAATGTGTTTAAGACTGCGGGGCAGAAGACGCGGTTGCGCACGTTGAAGAAGGTGTGTGCTGTTGTGAATGTCAAGGAGCTTGGGCGGGTTGATGTTGTCAATGTGCTTTCGATGATTGCGCGCAAGGAAGGGGTTTCGGTTGAGGAGAGGGTGTTGAGTGTGATTGCGCGCAATGCTAATGGTGATCTGAGGTCTGCTATCAATGATCTTCGGGCGCATTCTGTGGGGCGAAAAGAGTTGAAATATGAAGATGTGCGTAATCTTTCTTTTCGTGATGCAAGGCAGGAGATCAAGCAGGCGCTTACTATTGTGTTTAAGACTGGTTCAGCAGATATTGCGGGTGATGCTTTTTCGAATATTGATGCTGAGGCGGATGATGTTTTGCAGTGGGTGCGTGAGAATGTGCCCCGGGAGTATAAAAAATCGCAGGATGTTATGAGGGCTATGGAGTATGTGTCGCGGGCGGATGTGTTCCGCGGGAGGATTACGACGCGTCAGTATTGGGGGTATCTTTATTATGTTTTCCAGCTTTTGAGTGTTGGGGTTGCTGTGTCTAAGGATGAGAAGTATTCTGGTGTTCTTGATTATCATTTTCCTTCCAGGATTGCGATGATGGCACAGTCGCGGTTTAAGCGGGCGAGTGATGATGCGCTTTGCGGGAAACTGGGTGCGCATCTGCATGTCTCCAAGCATGTTGCGAGAGAGTATTTTGGGCTGCTTTCGTTGATTGAGGAGAAGAAGCCTCTTTTGTGGAGAGAGATTCAGGGGGCGCTTGAGGCGTGACTTTGTATAATGCACTCGATGCCGCATAGGGGGTTCATTAGGCTATAATAGTAATATATTCCTGTATATATTACTATGGTGATTATCCATGCAGTTAGAAGAGTGTAGAATTGTTCTGTATTTTTGTTGATTACTTTCTCTAGAGCTGAGTATAGTGTCCAGTTATTCTTGAGTGATTCGTAAACTAGCGCAGTTGTTAGTGATATCATGATGATAAACAAGAAGTCTGAAACGCTGTGGAAGAATAGACCTGGAAAAATATTCCATCTGTATAATGCCAGGTATATGAATGGTATTGTTCCAAGGGCAGTTAATATTAAGTATATGCTTATCTTTTTGTTGGTCTGGTATTCGGGTTTCAGGAGCGTCAGTTTTAGCAGGCTGAGAAACAGGAATATAAACCCAAAGAATGCTATAAGGGGTTCGGTAGTGAGTGATTCTTTTGGAATTGTGTGTTTTGTTTGTGGAGTGGTGTCGAAGCCTATGAAGTCCATGATGTATTTTTCTGCAGCTTTCGCGGTTTCAGAAAATGTTTTTGATGTCTCAAAATGGCATGATTCTTCCTGATAGCAGATGGGTCTTGGGAATACTACGGCAGTCAGGAGAAATATGATTATTGTATTTGTTACGAATTCTTTTAAGTTCATGAGTTACTTTTCTTTGCTGTAGTATATAAGCGTTTCTGCGTTTTTATACTCGCCAGTAAGGATATTTTTTCTGTGATATTTTTATTCTGTCTTGTGGTTATGTGTGGGTGTAGTCTAAGTTCCTTCCTGCCAGCTTGATAGGTATTTTTTCTGTTCTTCTGTCAAGGTGTCTTTTTTTATGTTCATTGCGCTTAGCTGGAGTTCTGCTACGGTGTTGTCTACGTCGTCCGGTAGCTTGTAGACTTGGGGTTTCAGATTGTCTTTGTTCTTTACGAGGTATTCACATGCAAGGGACTGGTTCATGAATGACATTGACATAACTTCTGATGGGTGGCCTTCTGCACATGCTAGGTTTACCAGCCTGCCTTCGCCTAGTAGGAATATCTTTTTTCCGTTTTCAAGAGTGTATTCGTCCATGTTTGGCCTTATGTTTCGTTTTTTTGACATTTTTTCGAGGCTTTTGATGTCTATTTCAAGATCGAAGTGACCGGAGTTGGCTAGTATTGCGCCGTCTTTCATTACTTTCATGTGTTCCGGGCGGATGATGTGCTTGTCGCCTGTGACTGTCAAAAATACGTCGCCTAGTTTTGCTGCCTGTTCCATCGGCATGACCCTGAAGCCGTCGTAGTGTGCCTGTAGTGCGCGGAATGCGTCTACTTCTGTGACTATGACGTTTGCGAGCAGTCCTTCTGCGCGGGCTGCTGCGCCTTTGCCGCATGGACCATAGCCGGAGACTACGAATGTCTTTCCTGCTATTAGGATGCTTGATGCTCTAAGGATGCCGTCTATTGATGACTGGCCGGTGCCTATGAAGTTGTCCATGAGATGTTTTGTTTTTGAGTCGTTTACTGCAACCATCGGGTATTTGAGTGCGTTGTCTTTTACCATTGCGTGCAGGCGGATTATGCCTGTTGTGGTTTCTTCTGCGCCGCCGATGATGGATGGGATGAGGTCTGGGAATTTTAGGTGGATCTCGCTTACGAGGTCGCAGCCGTCGTCAATTGTAATGTGTGGTTTTGTCTCAATTATCTTGTGGATGAATCCGTAGTATTCTTCTGTGCCGACGCCTCTTTTTGCGTGCACTTCAACTCCTTCCTGTGCGAGTGCTGCTGCGACGTCATCCTGTGTTGATAGGGGATTGCAGCCGGTTATTGCTACTTGTGCGCCGCCTGCGATAAGTGTTCTTACGAGTACGGCTGTCTCTTTTGTTACGTGGAGCGCCATGCCGATTCTTATGCCTTTTAGTGGCTGTTCTTTTTTGAAGCGGTCTTTTATCTTCAGGAGTCCGCTCATCTGGGATTCTGCCCATTCTATTTGTTTTTTGCCCTGCTCTGCCAGATTTATGTCTGTTATTGTGTATGTCATATATATTCACCTCATGAATATGATTATTCTTCTGTAAGTTGGGGCGATAATTTAATATAGCTTGCTGTTTGCGAAGAAGTATCTTTTGTTTTGAAAAAAAAATGTGTAGCGCTATTAGCATTATCTAAGGTAGCGCCATGGATTCATTGCTCCAAGCTCTTTTTGAATAATTTTAAGTCCAATGTTGTTATTGTTTGTCTTAGGGGTATTTAAGTATTGTTGTGGTTTAATTGTGTATTTTTAGTGTGTATTTTTTATTGTGTATAATGTATGAACCTACAATAAAAATCTTCGAAAATACTCTCTGTATTTTCGAGCTTTTTCATTTGTGCTATTGTGGGGAAAAATGCTTAGGGTTCGCGGTTTTTTACCAATATCCTATGATTTTTTATTGTATATGAAGTATAGTATATGCAATAAATCGATTGGAATCAACTAATATCGCAGAGGGTCTAATGTTTTTTTTGGTGCTTACTTACCTTTGCCTGATTTGGCTCTTATGCTTGGCCTTAGTTTTTCTGCGCCTTTACCTTTGTTGTTCAAGCCTCTTGATTTTTTGCCGGCTGGTGTCAGGCCCCTGTGTGCGCGACCTTTGTGGTTGTTTTTTGTTATCCATGATAGGTTTTTGTCGCTTTTTATTGCGTTGTGTGTGGGGTTTACGAGGATTGTTTCGTACCATTTGTGTTTGCCGTCTTCGCCTACGTAGTAGCTTGCAAGGACTTCAAGGTTGGGGTATTTTCTTGATGCTTTCTCTTCTGCTATGACCTGTCTTGATTTCTTGGGTGTGAAGTGGACAAATCCTGCTTTTTTTGGTTTTCGCCCTTTTTTGTGGCGTTCTCTTTCTCGTCCGCCGCGGGTTACTTTGACTCTTGCTATTATTATTCCTGGTTTTGCCTTGTATCCTAAAGAACGAGCCCTGTCAAGCCGTGTCGGTTTTTCTGCGCGGGTTACTGTTGTTTCTTTGCGCCATTGTATGAGTCGTTCCTGCCATACGCTTCCGAGGTTGGCTTTCGGGTTTTTCCATGCTTCTTTTATGTATTTGTACATTCCCATGTATATCATCTCCTGTGTTTTTATTGCGACATCAACTGTGTCAAGCAATCAAATCTGCGGGAATTCAGTGCAATTGGAGTATTTCCTGTATCCTTTTTCTATGCTATTGTTGCAAAGGAAGCTTGGAATACTACAATGTCGCAAAGATTCCATGATTTTCTCCGTTCAGCACTTACTAGCGCCACATCCTGGGAAAATTTGTGTCTTGTTGTTTGTTACTAAGTAAAAGTGTGGGAAATATTTAAATAGTTAACTGACACTATGTTAGTGTGATTATTAGAGTTATTTTTGAATTAAGGTGAGCTTATGGATGTTAATGTGAAAAAAAGCGGGACGAGTGCAATGAATGTTGAGATTGTTGGAGATGAGCATACTCTTTCTAATCTTTTGAGGGAAGAGTTGTGGAATGATTCAGCGGTTACTTTTGCTGCTTATGAGAAGAAGCATCCTTATCTTGGGAATCCTGTGCTTATTGTTAGGGCGAAGGATCCTGTGAAGTCTTTGAAGGGTGCTGTTAAGCGCTGTTCTGATAATGTTTCTGCATTTGAGAAGCAGTTTGTGAAGGCGTGCGGGAAGTAGTTTGCTTCGACTTGTTGTTTTGTAGGGGAGTTTTATGGGTATAAGAGAGATTAATGACTATCTTGAGGCTAATGAGTTTGTAGGTAGTGTTGTGTATATACTTTTTGGTATGTTTCTTGCTGTTGTTGTTTATCAGACTCTGGGATTTGCACTTAGTACAGAGGATCCTATTGTGGTTGTGGTGTCATGTTCTATGCTGCCTAATCTCGATAGGGGTGATTTGCTGGTATTGAAGGGTGTGGATGCAAGTACACTTAAGGCAGGCAGGATTGATGGAGATATCATTGTTTATGTCTGTCCATCGAACAGTCCCGGATGTCCTCCTGGGAATAAGTTGATTGTGCATCGGTTGTATAAGATTAATGAGGATGGGACTTTTGTCAGTTGGGGTGATAATAATCCTGTTGCTGATGCATGGAGTGTGCAGCCGGAGTGGATCAGGGGGGAGGTACTTTATAGGGTGCCTCTTTTGGGTGAGCCTAAGCTGATATTGACTGAGATTCTTAGCGGCAATATAAAGGGGCTTCTTTCGTATCGATTTACGTGTTGATGGTTGTTTTTTGGTTTATGGATACCTTTATATAATTATTTGTTCTAATTGCGCATAAAGTTATTGTTTTTTCGGAAGGTGTTTTGATTATGAAATTGTGTGAGAAGTGCGGTAGTTTGATGGCGCCGGTGAAAAAGGAAGGCGGTGTAGTTCTTGTGTGTAGTAAGTGTGGTAAGCAGGATTCTGTTGAGAATGGCGCGGTTTTTAAGTTGAAGGAGAAAATGACTCATGATCCTTTAGATTCTATTCCTGTTGTGGATGGAACTCGAGCGACTTTGCCTGTTACTAGTATCGAATGCCCTGAATGCGGCCATAATAAGGCAGGGTGGTGGACCCAGCAGACGCGGTCTAGTGATGAGCCAGAGACACGATTTTATCGCTGTATGAAGTGCAAGAAGACATGGCGAGAGTATAGTTGAGTATGCAGCTGGTTTTTCTGTTTTGTCTTTTTTCTTGAGTTTCGTATGTTCTTTGCGCAAGGTATTTAAGTTTCTGTGTGGAAATGTGGGTATGGACTACAGTGGCAATGTTTTTGTTGAGAAGAAGATTAATGAGATTGATACATCTTCTGATGTTAAGGTGAGGATTCTTGGTACTGTTGTGAGTAAGGTTGATGATTCTGTTTTTGTTGATGATGGTACGGGGACTGTTCAGGTTGCAGTTAGTCAGGATATGGCTTTGAATGTGTCTGAGTGTCAGTTGGTTCGTGTTTTTGGGAGATTGAGGTTGTCTGGGGATGGTTTTGATTTGTATGGGGAGATCATTCAAAATATGAGTAAGTTGAATCTGAAGCAGTATAATCAGGTTATGGAGTATTATAGTGTTATTGGTGTAGATGTTATTTAAATAATTTTATGGTTAATTATGTTGTGTATTAAATAATGGTTATATGTGAGGTGTTTTATGATGTCATTTAAGGCGACTTTGACGGATGTGGGATTGTTGAGGGATAGTCTGGCTGCTATTTCTGAGCTTGTTACTGAAGGGATATTTCAGGTTAGTAAGGATGGTATGAGTCTTTCTGCGACTGATCCTACGATGGTGACTATGGTGAAGTTTAAGTTATTGTCGTTGGTTTTTGATGAGTATAAACTGGACGGGGATGAGGAGTTGAGTATTAATATTGAGAGCCTGATGAATGTGTTGAAGCGTGCGAAAGTTGGTGACGAGGTGGTTCTTGAACTTGAGAAGGATGAAAACAGGTTGAGTGTTACGCTGAAGAATTCTTCTGTGAGAACGTTTAAGATACCTTTGATTGATATTGAGAAAGCGGATGTGCCTGATATGAAGCTGGATTTTAGCGCGACTGTTGAGGCGAAGAGTTCTGTTCTTACTGATAGTATTGGTGATGCTTCGATTGTTACTGATACGGTGGTTATGTCTGCAGATGCAGGTAATTTTTCGATGGCTGCGGATGGAGATTTGAGCCAGGTGAATGTGCAGCTTGGAAAGGACAGCCCGGATATTGTTGGTATTAGTGTGTCTGGTGATGCGAAGTCAAAATATTCTCTTGATTACCTGAAGAAGATTGAGAAGGGGTCTAAGATTGCTGATGTTGTGAAGATGCAGTTTGGGAAGGATTATCCGATAAAGTTTACGTTTGTTACGAAGGATAAGGCTGAGTTGAGTTATGTGCTTGCTCCCAGGGTTGAGGATTAAGTCCAGCAGCCTTCTGAAAGGTTGAGTCACAGCCTTGTAAAAGGCTGGGCGACAGCCTTATAAAAGGCTGGCGATTAGGGCGACCATAAAGCTTCGCTTTAGGTCACCGGCGCTTTGCTTGGGCACTGGCTTTTTTGTTTTGTTAGTTTTAGTTTAGGTTGCGGGTGCTTTATTCTAGTGCATGAATGGTTACTGGTTCGCTTTGTTCAAGCGCATACATGAATTTCTTTTTAGTCTACGCTGCTCAAGCGCGTCAGGTATTTTTTATGGGTAAGATATTTTAATTGTGGTATCTATAATGTTGTACTGATGAAGGAGAAAAAATTAAAGCCGGTTATTGAAGGAACACTTCGGATTAAGAGTAAGGATCTGGGGGTCTATGAAAAGACGAGGGGTTCATGGAGGAAATCAAAGAGGATTTTTCCTGAGGCAATGCAGGTGATTGAGCTTTTTGTGGCTCATGATAATCTTGGCTATCTTATAGATAAGAAGAATCCAAAGTTTCTTAAGGGGCAGTTATCTGTCGATGGAAAAGTACAGGGTGCGAGAATTGATGTTTTGCCGGACGGGCGAAAGTTGGATAAGGCATATTCGCTATTTGCCGAGCATTTGACAATTCACGATGAGACTTCTAATGATCATTGGGATGTATTGTACCGCAATCCGTGTGGTAATTACTCTTATGTCTACACGATTGAAAAAAGGGATATATCTGTTGAAAAGAAGTACAAAGCAGTGGAGGAGTTCGGAAGGCATTATCTGAAACTCAAGCGTAATGTTCTGTCTGCTTTGAGGGATAAAAGTGACACTCTTGCGGTTCCTATGTATACTTTGCTTAGGACTTATATGAGGGTGGGAAATGAGATTTATTATAAGGCTCATGCCCATAAGGGGTTGACGACTCTGAAGAAGGGAGATATATCTATTAATGGCAATTATGTGACGTTTGATTATCTGGCAAAGAATGGTGTGCCGATGAAGATTACGGAGAGGTTTCCAGATGTATATATAAATCGGTTGAATGATATTCTTGAGTCGATTGTTGACTCGTCGTTTGTCTTTGTGAATCCGTCTACGGGACATCCTCTTTCGGATGTGCAGTTTAAGGAGGCGTTCAAGCGATACTGTGGGGAAGGGTTTTATCCTCATATTGTTAGGTCATATTATGCAACTGCCCGGGCAAAGGGGTTTTTGAAGGTACGCAATTCAGCAACAAAGAAGGAAGTTCGTGATTTCTTTTTGTCGGTTGCTGAGAAGCTTGGTCATAAGAGGTTTGTGAAGAAGGATTGTGTGTGGAGGGAGAGTTCTAATGTGACTATCCATCATTATATACAACCTGAGCTTGTTGTGAGAATAAAGTTGCTTGTTGAATAGGTTACTTATGATTTTTTATCTTGTAGATGATGCCTGCAAGCAGGCCTGCGAGGAAGCCGCCGATGTGTGCGAAGAATGCTATGTTTGTGGCGTTGTCGCCGATTATGCTTAGGGTTCCGAGGATGAGTTGTATCCCGAACCAAAGGGCTATGAGGTATTTGGCTTTTATCCGGTATATCTGGTAGAACGGGCCTATTGTTTTTACTTTGACTTTCGGGAAGAGTATGAGGTATGCGCCGAGCAGGCCGGATATTGCGCCGCTTGCGCCGATTACAGGTATCTGTGATGTGGGGTCTGTCAGGTATTGGGTTGCCAGTGCAATCATTCCTGATGAAATGTATATTGCGATGTATCTGATTTTTCCGAATTTGTCTTCTATGTTGTCGCCGAAGAGCCAGAGGTACCACATGTTCCCGAGAATGTGACCGAAGCCCCCGTGCAGAAACATTGATGTGGTGGCTGTTGTTAGTGCTGGGCTGGCTGCTGTGAAGCCGTAGGTGTATATTATTTGTTTGAAGTTTGTAATGCTCCAGAGAAAGATTATTATGTTTGTGATGATTAGTGCGATTGTTATTATGGGTTTGTGTTCTGGTTTGTTTATGTCTTCGTAAGGGAAGAATTGCCTTGTTTTTTCGAGCATGTGGTTTTATCGGGTTTTGATGAATTTAAATGTTGATTGCAGCCTTCAGAAAGGCTGGGCGACAGCCTTGTAAAAGGCTGGCGATTAAGTGCGTTTCGCTGCGCTCAAGCGCACAAAGTGCAGTTTGTATTGTTTCGGTTTAGGTCACTGGTTCACTTTCTTCAGGCGCATACTTGTATTGTTTGAGTGCTGTGGCTTGTGAGTGTCTTAGAGACTTGTTTTAGGCTTAAAATTGGCTGTTTTTGGGTTAAAATCGTTATCAATTGAGGTATAGATAGCTTTAAATAGTATCGTTACTATATATTAGTAGTTGTGGGGGGATTGTCGTGGATGCTTCAGATATTGCAAGAATGATTGAAGGTTATATGACTGATGATAGACAGGAAGATATTGATAAGGTAAAGTTAGGTGAACCTTATGTCGTTAAAGGCATATTTATGGGTGAATCATATGGTGATGAGAGATTGGAGGCCGAGATACTTGGAAAAACGCCGCTTGTTCAGATAAGGTTGGGCGATGTGCCAGAATATGAGAATAGAGAGGG
>JAFCBW010000135.1 GCA_017610525.1 Candidatus Nanohalarchaeota archaeon
ATTTACGTACACCTCTTATTCATATTTTAAACCAGACACTCTTAAGATTCTTCTTTTTTCATATGTTCTTATCCTCTAATTGCCTGAAATTTCTGCAATTAATCTATGGTTTTATGGCTGGTTCCTGATTAAAGGAGCCGAGTCTCGATCCCTTGTTTGATTCATACTGCTGCTATTGGTATATTCTCATCTGAGTCATTTAAATGTTAAGCATGATTGATGAGAATTAAGTGCGCGCTGCTTTATTACATCGCAGCGTCAATCTCAAGGGCAAGCGCTAAGAAATCCATATTATCTTCAAAGGCAAATTCTGACCATGAGTTCATAGAGTCTAGTTTTAGTTATAATTTTAAATATCTATTCAGTGAACGTATTCTTGTATGATTTGTGTGCCTATGTGTGATGTGTGATGTGTGATGGCAGAGAAAGAGGATTTGAGTGATAAGCAGAAGATAAAGGTTATTTCGAGGCAGGTTATTGATGGTATCATCTGTGGTGAGATTGATAGTTTGCGGAAGCTGGATTATCGGAAGCGCAGGCTTTCGAAGGAATATGGGCTTTTGCGTATCCTCAGGAATTCTGATGTTCTTTTCCATGCGAGGAAGGGTGAGGTTGATAAGGTCTCTATTCTTGTGAAGAAGCCTGTCCGGTCTATTTCAGGTGTCTCTATTGTTGCTGTGATGTCAAAGCCAACATCGTGCCCGGGGAAGTGCATATATTGCCCGCAGGGTGAGAATGCGCCTAAGTCTTATACCGGTCTTGAGCCTGCTGCGAGACGTGCGCGAATGTTTGATTATGATCCTTACAAGCAGGTCAGGAATCGCGTCCGTCAGTTGAGGGTGATTGGGCATTCTGTTGATAAGATTGAGCTGATTGTTATGGGAGGAACGTTCCCGTCGTGCAGCAGGAAGTACCAGAGGTGGTTTGTGAGGCGGTGTTTTGATGCGCTTAATGGCAAGGATGCGAGGACGCTTGGGGATGCGCAGAGGGTGAATGAGACTGCGCGCTCGCGATGTGTCGGCCTGACTATTGAGACGCGTCCTGATTTTTGCAGACAGGAACATATTGATGAGATGCTTTTGCTTGGGGCTACACGGGTTGAGCTTGGTGTCCAGACGCTTTCTGATGAAGTGTATGAGAAGGTCTCTCGGGGGCATACTGTTTTGGATGTGGTGGATGCGACGAGGATGCTTAAGGATTCGGGGTTTAAGGTCGTGTATCATATGATGCCCGGGCTTTTCCAGGATGAGGGTGAGGATGTTTCGATGTTTTCTGAGCTTTTTTCTGATTCGCGTTTCAGGCCGGATATGCTGAAGATCTACCCTGTGCTTGTGATTGAGGGAACAGGTGTTTATGAGATGTATAAGGAAGGGAAATTCAGTGCGCTTACTAATGAGTCTGCGACTGTGCTTGTCGCTAAGTTGATGGCGAAGGTTCCGAGGTATGTGAGGGTTATGCGCTGTATGCGTGATATCCCAATGGAGAAGATTGCGGCGGGGCCGACTGCGGGGAACCTGCGGGAGATGGCTGAGGCGCATATGGAGAAGGAGGGGGTTGAGTGTGCGTGTATACGGTGCCATGAGGCAGGGCATCTGTATTATAAGAAGGGGATTGTGCCGGATGGTATAGATATTTATGTCGATGAATATGCTGCTTCTGAGGGCGTGGAGTATTTCATTACTGTTGAGGATCGCAGGCAGAAATGTATTGTAGGGTTTTTGAGGCTTCGGATGCCGTCTTTAAGTCCTGCAAGAGAAGAGATTGACAAAAGTACGGCGCTTATCCGTGAGCTGAAAGTTTTCGGTACATCACTCAAGCTCAAAAATCGAAATAAAGATTCTTTCCAGCACAAGGGTATTGGAAGACAGTTGATGGAGGAAGCAGAGAAGATTGCGGGGAAAAATGGTGCTTTCAAGGTTGTTGTTATTTCTGCTGTAGGTACCCGGGAGTATTATCGGAAGATAGGGTATGCTTCTGATGGGCCTTATATGAGCAAGATGATTTGATGTCTTGTTGTCATTTGATTAGCTTTTTTGTGAGTTCTGCTACGTGCGTCCCCAGGTTTTTTGCGGTCTCTATGCCTATTTCGTCTGATGCTGCGTCGGCTGGTGCGACTCCGACTCCTGTGCCGCCGTAGTGGGCGGTTTTCGTGTCGGATACTACTGCCATTTCCTGTATGAAGAAGAAGTTGTGGATCTGGCGGATGGTTGTTTCCTGGCCACCGTTTCTTGATGCGCCGACTGCGATTGCGCCGCCTACTTTGTCTTTCAGGACGCCTTTTCTTCTCAGGGTTCTTGTGCGGTCCATGAAGGCTTTCATCTGTGCTGTTACTGTGCCAAAGTAGACGGGGGATGCGAAGATTATGCCGCCTGCTTCTGCGAGTGATTTTTCTGCTTCCTGAAAGTCGTCTTCTATGATGCACCTGCCTGCTTTTTTGCAGGCGTCGCATGCCTTACATGGTGCGATGCTCATCTTTCCTATGTGGATGAGCTGTGTTTCTGCGCCTGCGGCTTTTGCTGCGTCTAGTGCATGTTCTGTCAGGTTTTTTGTGTTGCCGTCTCTTGGGGAGCCTACGAATGCTGTGATTTTCATTGTGTGTTTCTTGTGCTGTAACATTTTTATGTTCATCGTTCACTTTAGACAATCGATCAATATCAATGAAATGGAGAAGTAACTAGGAGGTAGCACATTCCACAAATAATTAAAAAAAGAACCATCATCTGGAAACCGCTTTTGTTAATATATATAAAGATGCAAACGAAAAAATACTGTAAGAAACAGAAGGATAAGAGGCAAAAGTAATTGATTTTGTTGTGTTTGGTATCTAATGATACCTTCTTGGTGCTCGTATGGAGGGGAAGAGAAAGTCGCAGGTGCAATCAATTGTAGCAGTTCTTATTAGTATTATCCTTCTTTCCTCTATGGTTTTTGCTGTTGATAGTAATGCAAGTAATAGCAGGTCTGCCAATGAGACAATAAAGCAGATAACAAAGATAATTGACTTCATCTTCACTGCATTCAACATCTCTGCCTGCCTTGCCACAGAAAATAACACACCAATCGGAAACCAACAACTGCTCTTCTATGAAAACAATACACATTTCTCGTCCGCAACGACAGACACTAAAGGCCTAGCATCTGTCAACTATTCCCCTTTGCCGGGTACCTACAGCATATTCGTGCTTTTCAATGGGACCAGCAACATGGCTCCTTCTAATTTGTCCCGGACAATTGTAGTCGATAATGATACAAACAACACAGAACAGAACCAAACAGACCAAAACCAGAACATCCCAAAAGCCATTGAGGAAAACATAACAAACATAC
>JAFCBW010000136.1 GCA_017610525.1 Candidatus Nanohalarchaeota archaeon
AGAACTTCAAGAATTAGCTGATAAATTATACATACAAGCCACTATAGAGGGATTAGAAAATCCAGAGGGCAATCATGCAGAATGCTATACGAGAGATACACATACGGCTCGTAAAATTGCTTCGCTTACAGCAGACACTGTTGTTCATGTAGGCGGTGCAGGACACTTATTTGGAAAATACAACAACCTATTTGGACAATTGAAAACAGAAATAGATGTAGAGATAATTGTTTTAAGTGATGCAGACAATTGGGTATGATAAGCATAGCTTGTTTCGCATGAATTTCCGGGTTTGTTGTGACAGAATATCAGAACCATTTGTTTCTTTTTGGGATTGCGCTTCTGTCAATCTTTTTTCTTGTTGCTGACCATTCGCTCAGGAGGATGGATGAGTTGATGAGGGCCATGTGGGTGTAGACTTGCGGGAAGTTGCCGGTCTGTTTTTTTGTTTTTATGTCGATTGTTTCTGAGAAGAGGCCAAGATGGTTTGCGTGTTTGATTAGTTTTTCGTAAATCTCTCTTGCTTTTTTTTCTTCGCCTATGTAGTAGAGGGCGTCTACGAGCCAGAATGAGCAGATGGTGAATGCCATGGCAGATTGGCCGAAGTCGTCTTTCATGGAGTATCTCTGGGTCAGGTAGTTGTTTCTTAGGTTGTTGTAGATTGCTTTTATTGTGTTTATGAGGCGAGGGTCGTCTTTTGGAAGGAATTCGTGGTAGGCCATCAGCAAAATGGATGCGTCGAGTGATTTGCTTCCATAATAGATTGTGAATGCGTTTGCTTCTGTGTTGTATGCGTTTTTTAGTATGTCTGTTTTTATTTCTTCTCTCAGGGGGAGCCATTCTTCTACCAGGTTGTCTTTTTGGAAGTGCTGGGCGAGTTTTATTGCCCTGTCGACTCCGACCCAGCACATGAGTTTTGAGAATGTGAAATGCTCGTGTTTTCCGCGGAATTCCCAGATGCCGTTGTCTCTTTTTTCCCAGTTGAATTTTATCTGGTTTACGATGTACTTTACGAAGTGCCAGTATTTTGTGCTCATTTTTGTTTCGTATTCTTCGTATTCGTAGTATGCGTAGTAGAGGTAGATTATGTCTAGTATTGCCCCGTAGATGTCGTTCTGGGTCTGGCTGTATGCTGCGTTGCCAATACGCACGGGTTTTGTGTTTCTGAAGCCGGCAAGATGACCTAGTGTCTGTTCTTTTAGTTTTGTGTTGCCGTGGATGTCGTACATTATGGGGATGTAGTCGTCACGGTATGCATTGCTGATGATGAATTTCATCAGGCTTTTGGATTCATAGTCGCGGCTGATTTTTTTTAGGGCGTCTACGCAGTAGGCAGCGTCGCGCACCCAGCAGTACCTGTAGTCGAAGTTGCGGTCTTTTCCTATCTCTTCAGGGATGGATGTTGTTGCGGCGGCTATTATTGCGCCTGTTTTGCTGAAGGTGTGGAGTTTGAGGGTTATGGCGGAGCGGGTTATTATTTCGCGGTTTTTCGCAGGGAGTACCAGGGTGCTGCACCATTGCTGCCAGTATTTTTTTGTTGCGTTCAGGAGTTGGATGCATTTTTTGAGTGTGGGATTTGTGTTGTTTTCGCTGACCTGCAGGTATTTTGTTGCGGATAGTGTGATTGGTTCTGAGCTTGTTATTGATGCAAGGGGTATGTTTGATGATAGTGAGAATTTGCGGTCTTCGTGTTTGCATAGGAGATTGTTGCCTGCTTCTGTCAGTTCGCAGTTGTCAAGGGCGTAGTTTGGTTTTGGGTCGTATTTTACATGTATTTGGGGGGTTCCTTTTGTTGGCCTTATTATTCGTATGAGCTTGTTTTCTTTGATTAGTTTGTCATAGCTGCCTTTGAGGAGTTTTTTGTATCTTGGGAAGAAGTCGTATACTTTGAATGCTGCGCTAACAGATTCGAATGTGGTTTCGAGTATTGCGGTGTCCGGGATGTATTTTTGGGTTATTGTGTAGTTTCCGTGCGGGATTATCTCGAGTGAGCCGCCTTTTTTTGTGTCGAGTATTTTTGCGAATATTGAGGGGCTGTCGAAGGCAGGATAGCATAGCCATTCTATGGATGCGTCTTTTTTTACAAGGGCGCAGGTGATGCAGTTCCCTATTATTCCATAGTCTAGCATGTCACTCCCTGATCTGAGCTATTATTTCGCGTACTCCTTTTGTTGCCGGATTTTTTGTTGTGTGGTCTGCGAGTTTTTTTAGTTTTTCTATTGCGTTTGAGAGGGCGATTTTGATGCCGGGGTTCATGAACATGCTGATGTCGTTTTCGCCGTCGCCGATTACGATGGTCTTGTCCATGTCGATGTTCAGGTATCTCATCGCGATTCTCAGGCCTACGCCTTTGTCAACGCCCTGCGGCAGGATCATTATTTCATTGACGTTTTTTATGAAGCTTACTTTTTCTGATAGTTTGCCTAGTTTTTCTTTTATGAATTCTTCGTCTTCTGCTTTTGAGCTTGTTATTACTTTGCCGATTGTTGTGCCGACGAGGTTGAGGTTTCTTATTATTTTCTTTGCTCTTGTCATGTAGTATGTGTTTATTGTGATTGTCTTTTTTGTTTCAGGGAAGTAGATCACTGCGCCGTTTTCTGCAACTACGCAGCGCCATCCTTTGAATTTTTGGCACATCTTTTTTACGTAATAGATGTTTCTTCCGGTTGCAAGTATCAGGTCGATGTTGAGTTTTTTTAGGCTTTTCAGGAGGTCAAGGTCAAGGTCGGCAGGGTCAAAATTTACTTTTGGGGGTTTGTCTGTGATGGTCCTGTCGAAGTCGGTTATTATTGATTGGATTTTTGTTGTGTCGATGTGCTCTATGTGGTGCAGTTCGTCTTTTTCCTGTTTTACTTTGTTGTAGAGCATGAGGTGTTTTTCTATGCCTCTTTCGAGTTTGAAGTTTTTTTCTACTGTTTCCAGTGAGTTTTTGGACATTTTTTTTTGCAGGGTTTTGTCTTCCAGGATTTTTGTTATGCGCTCAGCGGTTGCATCTATGTCTTTTACGTCAACCAAGTAGCCGTTTATGTTGTCTTTTATCTGTATGGGGATTCCACCGATTTTTGTGCCTACTACGGGTTTGCCGCATGCCATGGCTTCTGTTATCGAGAGGCCGAAGCCTTCGTTTTTTGAGCATAGTGCTACAAGGTCTGCTGTGTTGTAGAGGTTGAGGAGGCTCTGGGTGTCTATGTTGCCTGTGAAGATTATGTCTTTTTCGAGGTTCTGGTTTTTTATTAGTTTTAGTATCTGTTCTTTTATCTGTTCCCTGTCTTTTGATAGTTTGTTGCTCATTGAGTCGCTTCCGACGAAGATGAGTTTTGCGGCCGGGACTTGTTTTTTTATTTTTGACAGGGCGCGGATCAGCTGCTCGTGGCCGGATTTGGGGTCTATTCTTTGGACGCATAGTATTGTTTTTGAGTCTTTGGGGATATTGTATTTTTCAAGGACTGCTGCTTTGTTTGTGTCTATGGGCTGGAAGAAGCGGGTGTCTGTTATGGGGTATATCAGTTCTGCTTTTTCTTTGTTGAGGCCTGCTTTTATGGCGGCATCTATGTATTCAGGTGATGAGAAGACTACTTTGTCGTATTCGTTGAGGTGTTTTGTGAGGAATTCTCTTAGTTGTTTTGACATGTTGTCGATGAAGGGGATGTGCCATGTGATGATTAGGGGGGTTCCGCGGGGGACGTATTTGTAGGTGAATAGGAGCTGGAAGTCGTGGATGTGGACGATGTCTGCGGGGGCGTGTTTCAGAAGGTTTTCGAGTTCTTTGCCGAAGTATTCGTTTACGATGTTGAATTCTTCGTAGCCGTCCATCTGGCTGTATGGTTTTGTGAAGGTTTTTGTGTTGTAGTGGCATTCTTTGTAGACTGATTCTTTGAATTTGCTGTAGCCTTGCATTACGCTCTTGTCTATGGGCTCTTTTGGGACGCGGTGGATTTCGATGCCTTTTATCTCACCTTCGTTGGGCTCGCCGCTTAAGCGCAGGTGGACTTCGACTACTTCGTTGCCTTTTTCGACCATTTCTTTTTCAAGGTTGAGTAGGGCTGTTGATACACCGCCTATGTAGGGGTAGAATGACTGGCTTGCGTAGTAGATTTTCATGGTCTCAGATCGTTTTATGCTGTAGGTATATATTCGCTGCCTGATTTAAAAGCCTATCGAATGGATTGGCTTTGCCTGAAAATCTCACGAGAAGTCAAAATGCCTGAAGAGTCTGGCTTTTTAGTGGATTGTGGGGTATATCCGCGCATGGGGTTTGGCGGTAGC
>JAFCBW010000028.1 GCA_017610525.1 Candidatus Nanohalarchaeota archaeon
TCTCCCATATAAAGTTAGAAACAGGTAGTACAACAGTTTTTTCGTGCTTGAGTATATATTTCCAGAAAATTATCTAAACAAATACGAAAAAACTAAATCTTATTAAAATTAGACACCCAATTACGCATACTACAACAGTATTCCACGGAGGTGTCAGAAAATGGTAAACTTAGAATATATATCAGATAAGATTATCGAACAGTCAATACTATATCTCCCAAAGATTGCTATGGCAATCATAACATTGATAGTGGGCCTATGGACAATAAACCTGTTAGTCCGGATGCTCACAAAGCAGATGAAATCCAAAAAAGTAGAACTTTCACTGCAGCACTTTCTGGAAAGCCTATTCAGCATCATGCTAAAAGTGATGTTATTCATAACAGTAATCTCCATGTTTGGCGTAGAGATGACATCATTCATTGCAGTCCTGGCCGGCGCAGGCCTGGCAGTCGGACTGGCCCTGCAGGGAAGCTTATCCAACTTTGCAGGAGGCGTATTGATACTGCTCTTCAAGCCATTCAAAGTCAAAGACTTCATCGAAGCACAGGGTCACACAGGCACAGTCCACAAGATACAGATATTCAACACAATCCTCAAGACTCTGGACAACAAGACAATCATAATCCCAAACGGTCCCCTATCCAACAACAGCATAATAAATTACTCAACAGAACCCCAAAGAAGAGTAGACATGACATTCGGGATCGGATATGGCGACGACCTCAAAAAAGCAAAAAAAGTCCTGGCAACAATCATCAGCAAAGACAAAAGAATACTCAAAGACCCAGAACCCATGGTAAAAGTATCTGAACTGGGCGACAGCTCTGTAAACATCGCAGTCAAAGTATGGTGCAAAGGAACAGACTACTGGAACGTGCGCTTCGACATGCACGAAAACGTAAAACTGGAATTCGACAAAAACAAGATATCAATACCTTTCCCGCAAAGCGACATACACATATACAAACACTAAACATAAACAGTCAGGACACAAAACCAACCAGGCACAACGCACTCCACACACTGTCTTGACTCTCCTTTCTTTTTTCCTCTTCCTCTCTCCATCCCATCTCTTAGAACCCCCAAGAATTATAAACATCCAAAACCAAAAAAAGCAGCATGGACACAAATCACAACATAACCACAAATCGGAAGGGTGGGGACTCGATAAAAGACAAGACAAAAAACAACGCATTATACAGTCAAACAAAGCGAGCCAACAACCTAAACAGCACCAGAACAGAACTGACAAGTGACCTAAACCGAAGGTTTATGGTCGCTCTGATCGCCAGCCTTTCTGAAGGCTGACCAAGGGGGAAATACAATAAACCAAACAAACAAACTAACAAAAGAACAGGGCGAACACCTGATAAAAGAAGCAAGAAAATACCTGGAATCCCTCCTATCCGGGAAAGACCGCAAAACAGGCAACACAGAAGAATGGCTAAACAAAAGATACGGCATCTTCGTAACCCTCCACACATACCCCGCACACGACCTTCGCGGCTGCATAGGCTTCACAGAACCCATATACCCCCTCCACAAAGCCCTAAAAGAAGCAGCAACATCAGCAGCCCTCTACGACCCAAGATTCCCAAAAGTCACAAAAGAAGAACTAAACAACATCATAATAGAAATATCCATCCTCACGCCCCCCGAAATCATCCCCCACCAGACCCCAAAAGAACTCCTCGAAAAAATCACACCAAAAAAAGACGGCCTCATCCTGAAAACAGGAACAGAACAGGGCCTCTTCCTCCCACAGGTCTGGGACCAGCTCCCAAAAAAAACCGAATTCCTGGAAAACCTCTCATACAAGGCAGGCGCATATGACAAAGACACATGGCAACACAAAGACACAGAAATCTACAGATTCCACGTACAGATATTCGAAGAAAGCGCACCAAAAGAAAAGATAATTGAAGTCAAAGAATAACCACGCAAAACACCAAAATCTTTATTACACACCTCACCCCTAATAATAACTCATGCACAAATTCAGCGTATCATTCCTCCTCTTACTTGCAGCATGGCTCCTCATGACAGGCGCACCAACAACCCTCGAACTCATCGTAGGCATAACAGCATCGCTCATCATCGCCCACCTCTGCGGCAAATTCATGTTCTACGAATCCCCCTACCAGCTCTTCAACCCAAAATCCATCATAAACCTCGCCATCTACACAATCATCCTCCTGGGCGCAGAAATAAAATCACACATCACAACAGCATCATCAATAATCACAGGCAGCATAAACCCGGCGATAATCAGGATCCCCACAATCCAGACCACAGACTTCACAAAAACACTGGTCGCAAACTCAATAACAATGACACCTGGAACCCTCACCCTAAAGATCGACAAAAACCACCATGACCTCTACATCCACTGCCTCAACTACAACCCAGAAAAAGACATCTCAACCCAATTCGAAAAACACGCAAAAAACGTGATCTCATGATAATCGAATACACATTCATAACCACAGCCCTCTTACTCCTGATAAGAGCAATAATCGGCCCCACCTACGCAGACCGCGTAATCTCAATAGACACACTCACAAACATCATAATACTCTTCATGGTCCTATACTCAATCAACATAAAAAACCCCATATACCTCGACACCGCCCTACTCTTCGCAATGATATCCTACGTCGGCGTAATCGCAATCGCAAAACTGGTGAAAAAATGATACACGAAACCCTCCTCACAATCGCGGCACTATCAGCCCTGATCGGCGCAATAGGCTTCTTCCGCCTCCCTGACTTCTACACAAGAGTCCACGCAGCCACCATGGTCACAGTCGGCGGCGCATGCCTGGCACTCATAGCCCTCGCCCTCCACACCCACACAACACCCGGTCTCGGCGCACCATACACAATAAAAATCCTCATGATAACCGCCTTCATCCTCATAACCAGCCCCACATCAAGCCACGCCCTCGCAGACGCCGCCCACAAAACAGGCATCAGACCAAGAAAACTAACAAAAAACGACCTAGACACTTAAGTGATAACAATGAACAAAACAAGAAAAACCACAAAACAGGCAAAATTTCACCTGCAGATATACAGCCTAATCACCATAGTATTAGTAATCCTAATCTCAATCATGCAATACATAAAAACATTCCCTGCCTTCAACACAGCCTTGGTACCCGCAATAATACTCGGATCCGTAATCGGCTCAACAATACTTTACACATCATTCCTGCTATACAGCAAAATTCAAAGCATAAAAAACAACAATCAACATAAAACAGGTAATCAACAATGATAGAGACAACCCCACTAATATTCGTACTACTGCTATTCATAATCATACTGGCGGCAATAATCGCAATCCACAAAAAAGACCTCCTCCACTCAGTCATCCTCCTTGGAATAGTAAACACATCACTCGCCGCAATATTTTTCATCCTAAAAGCCCCTGACATCGCAATAACACAGGTCGCAATCACAGCAGCACTCGAAACATCCATATTCATAATCGCAATCCATAAGACAGAAAGGAGAGAAGAAGCATGAAACTGGTACCAATATTCGGCCTCATCATATTCACAACACTCATGCTATACGCAGTATCCGACCTCCCCATAACCCACAACCCCGACGTAAAACAATACTACCTCCAAAACGCCTTAGAAAAAACCGGCTCCGCAAACGCAGTCAACGCAATAGTCTGGGACTTTCGCGCATACGACACCTTAGGCGAAGAGACCGTCCTCTTCGCAGCAGTCATCGCAGTCTTCCTCATCGCCCACAAAAAAAGCGAATTCAAACTAAAAACCCTAAAAAAGCACATCTCAAAAACTCAATCAAAATGAACAAGTAACATTTGATGCACTCAAGCAAAACGCCAATGACCTAAACAAAAGCCACTGGAACAAAAAAGACAATACCCAAACAAAGCGCAGGTGACCTAAAACGATAGTAAGACAACACAGGTGTGCGCTTGAACAGAACACACAAACAATATTTCGTGTGCTTGAGCGTAGCGAAACGCACTTAATGGTCAACCTTTTATAAGGTTGAAGCGAAGCTTTACAGTCGCCCTAATCGCCAGCCTTTTACAAGGCTGAAACAAAACTAACCCCTTATCGGGTGGGTGGGGGCTCGAGGATGGACACCACAAAACACCAAGGGGGAATTCATCAAATCATAATAAACTCCAAGAAAACAAACAAAGCAAAAACAAAAAACAGACTTGATAACATGGACCTGATAATAAAAACAATAACACGCGTAATGTTCCCATTCATAATACTCTTCGGCGCATACACAGCCCTCCACGGCCACCTCACCCCCGGCGGCGGCTTCCCTGCAGGCGCAACCATCGCAACCGCCTTCACCCTCCTCGTCCTCACCTTCAGGGAATCCGAAGTAGAAGGCAGGTTCCCCGAAATAAAACTCATAGACATAAAAAGCATAGCAAGCATCGCACTCCTCGCAATAATACTCTTCGAATTCGCACTCCGGGACATAATAATACAATACCAGATCCCAATGACAGTCTGGTCCGGCGGCGACACACTCTTCGCAAACATCTTCGGAAGCATAATCGTCGCAACCGGCATCATAATCATCATCTACTCACTGATAAAAGAGGAATGGAAACAATGAAAGAAACAATCACATGCATAGGGCGCGCATTCATCCCAAACAAAAACACCCTGAAAATATTCGCAATATTTGTAATACTCTTCTTCGCAACACTAAAAAACAACCCCGTAGAATCCGCAGTAACCTACCTCACCCCCTTCAAACTCCACCACCACCACGAACTGCTCGCCCCATTCACACCTGACGATTACGAATTCGGCACAGAAAAATACTGCATAGAAGCAACAGGCGTAATCAAATGCTTCACACTCTATCCAAAAGAAAACATACAAAACATAGGTCTCTGGTACATGATATCAGCAATCTCATCAGGCCTCATCATGCGCTTCGCACCCGGGGGTAAAGACCTATGATAATCGTCTACTCACTCATAGCAGCCGTAATCCTCACAGCCCTCGGAACATACGCCCTCCTCGCAAAAGACAACCTCATAAAAAAAATAATCGGCCTCGGCATCTTCACAGACGGCATCCACCTCCTGTTGATATCCATCGGCTACAAAGAAGAAGGCATCGCCCCGATAATCAGAGACATCAACTACCAGCAGCTTGGCGCAATGGTCGACCCACTCCCGCAAGCCCTGGTACTCACATCAATCGTAATCGAGCTGTCAATAACCGCCCTCGCACTAGTCATCATAATACAGATCCACAAAAAATACAAAACAATCAACTCAAAACACCTAAGGAGACTGAAAGAATGATACCAAGCTTCCTCGCGATACCAGTACTGCTATGCGCAGCCTTCCTCATACCACTGGCAGGCATCCACAAAAAAAAGTGGGTCCCTATTCTCGCCATCACAGCCACACTGGTAAGCTTCATAGCAAGCCTCATGACAATCACCCCCCTCCTAAACAGCACAGACAAGATACTCACACACCAGATGGGCAGCTGGCAGGTCCCCTACGGCATCACAATAGCAATCGACCAATTCTCACTGATGATAATAACCCTCATAACCTTCACAGGCCTCCTGGCAGCCATACTCTCAAAAAAATACATAAAACACTCAAAACCGGAATACTATTCACTCCTATGCCTGCTGCTCGCAGGTCTCACAGGCATGGCCCACACAGGCGATCTTTTCAACCTCTTCGTCTTCCTTGAGATAACATCAATATCATCCTATGCCCTGACAGCATTTTACACAGAAAAAAAATCATGCGAAGCATCCATAAAATACCTCATAATGGGCGCATTCGCAACATCCCTGATACTATTAGGCATCGCCCTGACATACGGCCTCACAGGCACCCTCAACATGGCAGACATCGCAATCGCAGTAAACAACAACCCAAGCCCAACCATCCCCATCATCATCGGCCTTTTGCTGACCGGTCTCGCACTAAAATCCGCCATAGTCCCTCTCCACGCATGGAAACCCGACGTACTGGAAGCAACCCCGATACCCATAGGCGCAATATTCGCATCCGCATCAACCGCAACCTGCCTGTACGCAATCATACGGATACTATACACAATCTTTGACATCCACCTCACAACCCTGATGCTCGCAGCAGGAACAATAACCATGCTCATAGGCGCAATACTCGCCATGCAGCAAGACAACATCCTGCGCCTCCTCGCATACTCTGCAATCTCGCAAGTCGGCTACATCATGATAGCATTTGCGACAGACACAACATCCGCCATATTCCACCTCTTCAACATAACCATAATTGAGGCACTCCTCTTCCTCTCAGTCAGCGCCCTCCTCATAAACACAAAAGAGACCGGCATGACAAAACTAAGCACCATGAACCTCAACCCCGCAAAAATTATCCCCACCGCATTTCTGGTAGGCGCCCTCTCAAACGCCGGCATCCCCCTCCTGAACGGCTTCTCAAGCAAATGGCTGATATACATAACAACCCTCGAAACCTACCCCCTCATCACAATCGCAGCAGTCCTCACATCAGCCTTAACACTCGCATACTCCCTAAAAGCATACCACATGCTATTCAGAAGCGCAGGACATGGGATGGGCAAAGGACCCGGGACAGCCACAACAAAACAGCAAGGGGATATAAATCACAACACAGCACAAAAAAACACAGGCCCCGCAATACTCATCCCCCTGATCACACTGATAATCATCTGCCTCTACTTCGGGATATTCGCAGAACAAGGCGAACTAATCTCACAACAGATTGCAGAATCCTTATCAAACAACAACATATACATCCAGGCGGTGTTAAACAAATGACAATACACAACCTCGACCTGATCCTTGCAGTATCAATACTACTCACAGCAATATTCATGATCGCAAAAAACAAGATGCAATACCGCACAAAAGATTGGGTGGGTGGGGGCTCGGGGACGGACTCCACAAAACACAAAGGGGGAATATATTATAACGCAAAAAAAGAAGAATTCCCATACGGCAAAACAAAAACATACACCTGCGGAGAAGACGTGAACCCACGTGAACTAAACACAGCCCAAGACACATTCTACAACACATTCATAAAAACCTTCAAACTCAACAAACTAAAAAAACTCCACACAGGCCGGCTCACAGACTACCTCTACTGGATATTCGCAAGCCTCGTAATAATACTAACAATACTGGTGCTAATACTATGAAAACAAAAATCAAAACATATCATCAAACAGGGAGGGCGGGGGCTCGGGAAGGAAAAGAACCAAACACAAAGGGGGGTATACTTCACAGTACAATCAAAAAAATAATAAACCACTCAAGAATAAAATCCCCGCACATCCTGCACTACGACGCCTCAGGCTGCAACGGCTGCTCAATCGAGACACTTGCATGCCTCACCCCGCGCTACGACATCGAGCGCTTCGGCGCAGTAGAAAAAGGAAATCCCCGCCACGCAGACATCCTGATCGTCAGCGGCGCACTATCCTACAAATCATCCCCGCGCCTGAAGCGCCTCTACGAACAGATGCCCGAACCAAAAGCAGTAATATCACTCGGCGCATGCGGCATCTCAAGCGGCGTCTTCAAAGACGCATACAACATCTGCGGCCCACTCGACAAGATAATCCCCGTAGACATCTACGTCGCCGGCTGTCCCCCGAAACCAGAAGCAATAATCAACGGCATGCTAAAAGCATTGGCTCTATGGAAAAAGAAACTCAACAGCCAAGACTAAGACTCTAAAAACAACACACAGAAGTTCTGGAAAACCTCAAACACTTAACCGGGCCCTCAACCAAACAAAAAACTTACCCGATATAATTGCATATGTCTCTAAGCTTCTCAACAAACTCACTACTCTTCTCGTCAGTTTCGAACATACTAAATCAATAAAAACTGAACTATATAAAGGTTGCATATTCCACCCAATCACAAAAGTAGCTCACACCCAAAAAATCCAAGTACACGTGTAACATACAGCCCTCCATGACAAACTAATCCTAAAAAAACAGCGCACTAAAAACGACCCCTCCACCCAAAAGACCACCAAATACAAAAACCCACCTTGGAAAGTTAGAGGCCCAGAGGAGGATACCACCAAACACAAAGAGGAATTCCACAACAGATAGCTAATTTGTGCGCTTGAGCAAAGCGAACCAGTGACCTAAACAAAAGCCAGCAAAACAAAAAATTCAGTGCCAAAGCAAAGCGCCAGTGACCTAAACCGAAGGTTTACGGTCGCTCTGATCGCCAGCCTTTCTGAAGGCTGATATAAAAAGATAAAAAACCAAGAACAGACCATGAAACTCGTAATCTCCCTCGGCGGCTCATTGATAACCGAAAACTTCACAGCAGAAAAAATCAAAAGCTACGCAAAAGCCTTACAGACAATAAGCACCACCACAGACAGACTGGTAGTAGTAACCGGCGGCGGAAAACTGGCGCGCGACTACATAAAAATAATCAAAGGCATCGGCATGGACCAGCCATCCCAGGACAAGATAGCAATACAGGCAACACACCTGAACGCAAGACTGATTGCAATGGCACTAAGCCACACAGAACAAGGCATAGCAAACAACACAATCCCGGAAACAGAAAAAGACATTGAAACCATGCTAGACAAACACAAAATCCTCGTATGCGGCGGCACAATACCCGGCCAGTCCACAGACAGCGTATCAGCAAAAATCGCAAAAAGCATAAAAGCAGACCTGTTGATCAACGCATCCAACATAGACGGCGTCTACGACTCAGACCCTAAAAAAAACAAAAACGCAAAAAAACACAAAACCCTCACCTACGATGAACTCACAGAAATCCTAAGCAAAAACGAGCAATCCCCCGGCAAATATGCGCTCTTCGACAAACAGGCAGCAAAAATTATAAAAGAACAAAAAATAAAAACAATAATAATCAATGGAAACAACCCCGAAGAACTGATAAAAGCAACAAACGAAACCCATTCCGGCACAACAATCCAATAGCAGGCGAACAGATGATAACCTCATCAACTTACGAAACAATAACCATCTTCCTTTTGATATCCATACTGCTGCTCACCGCAATAGCAATCATCTACCTCACGCACCTTTCACAGGAACTGAAAAGACTAAAAAAAGAAACAAAAGAAACCCGTGAAATGAACCAGGGCATAACAGTAGAAAAACTCGAAACCAACCACAACATACTCTCAGAAATCAGCATAAACACCCGCAGACTTCTCGAAAAAAAGCAGGCAAAAAAGCACGAAAAATAACAACCAAGAACTAGTCACGCATCCCTATCATCCTTTCTAAGCCTAAACGTAAAAAACAGAAGCATCGTAGCAACAAAACCCACAACATAATACCCCACACCAATCACAGCGCCAATAAGCGCATTAGTCCAGATACTCGCAGCAGTAGTGATACCCGAAACCTTCCCCTGCGACGTCATGATCTGCCCGGCCCCAAGAAACCCGATACCCGTAATAACCGCACCAACAACACGCGCACCAGACTCCTGCCCGGTAAATGCATACATCGACACAGAAACAACAGCCGCAGTCGACATGCACACAATGATATGAGTCCGTATCCCCGCTGACTTCCCCACCCTCTGCCTCTCACGGCCAATAATATAGCCCATACAGACCGCAAAAAGCATCCGAAAAAGAATCACAAAATCCTGGGCGCAGCACTCAAAAACATACACACACAGACTCTCAAACATAAAAACCACAATCACAGGCAACTAACTTCAGTAAATATCTTTATATTACTTTGCTGCACAAATATCTTTATATTACTTTGCTGCACAAAAAACAAGCGCATCCGCAACCACCAAAAGAACAAGCCAAAAAATATACTCACTCATCTCTCTGCAAGCCACCTGCAAAAAGGAGGATCACAAATAACATAGCACGCTTTTTCCTGCCTTAAAACATATCCCTTTTCTTCCAGGTAACTAAGAAAAGCATTAATATTCGATATCTCGCCAGACACAGCCTCTTTTATCTCTGACAGGCGGCTATTACCCTTTGCAATAGCAATAATAATTTGCTTCTCTTTGGAACTTAAATAATTAAACTCTTCCCTGAACAACAAACCCCCCTCTTCTCTCAAAAAAT